>NZ_JAGPXZ010000232.1:0-7896 GCF_018070305.1 Micromonospora sp. M51
GGTGGGTGGTGGCGCGCGGCGCTACCGGGCGACCCGGCCGCCGCGGTTCAGCACCGCCGCGCCGGCGACGTTCAGACCGACACCCCAGATCAGGAGTACGCACAGCCACTGCACCCACCGCAGCGCCGTCATCTCTCCCGAGAGCAGGTTGCGCACGCTGCCGAACGGGGTGAGCCACGGCTGCGCGGCCTCCACCCCGCCCAGCAGCGCGAACAGCCCCAGCGGCAGGACGATGGTGGCCAGGAACGCCACCGCCGCCGAGCGCACCAACAGGCCCAGCCCGGTGCCCACCAGCCCGGCGACGAACTGCACCAGCACACTGCCCACCGCTACCGTCCAGGCGTTCCGCCACGGCTCGTCGGCGACCTCGGCCGTGGTGAGGGCGAGCGTCGCGGCGCAGATCAGCACGCCGATGACGCCGATGACGACCGCCGGCAGCCCCACCGCGAGCACGGTGGGCAGGATCGCCGGGCGCACCGGCGCCCGGCGCAGGTCGCTGACCAGCAGGATGCCGAAGAGCGGGGTCGCCACCGACATCAGGCTCTGGACGGTGCCCGAGAGTTCGGCGAAGGTCCGGTCGGCCGGAGCCACCGCCGCGACCAGCGCCACGGCGGCCAGCAGCCCCGCCACCAGGGTGCCCACCAGCAGCCACCGCCGGGCCCGGGTGCCAAGGGAGCGCCGTAGGGCATCGCGAAACGTCTCGGTCACCGCAATCGCCTCCCGATCTCCTCGACCCGGACCGGCGCGCACCCCGCGCGCACATCGGCCGCGATCACGGCTGAGCGTACCGGCGGCGCTGTCTCTGCGTGGCCCCATGATCACCCGGCGGCTGTTCGTTGGCTCACGTCCCGAGGGACCCGCGCGGCGGGTCGCACAGGGCCTCCGACACTTGTCCTAGCCTCGGGCTAGGCTCGCTGCGGCGCGCCACGCCGGCTGATGTCGCCGGTGACCGGCAGCACACCGCCGAGACCGGGGAGTACGACCAGTTGACCGCAGAGCCTGACACCCTGTACGGGGCCGATGACCTCACCCACCTTGAGGGGCTGGACGCTGTCCGCAAGCGGCCCGGCATGTACATCGGTTCCACCGACAGCCGTGGCGTGGGTCACCTCGTCAACGAGATCCTCGACAACTCCACCCACGAGGGAGTCGCCGGCCACGCCAGCCACGACGAGGTGAACCTGCACCCCGACGCCGCCGTGCAGGTCGACGACGACGGCCGGGGCATCCCCACCGACGTGCACGCCAAGTCCGGCATCTCCGGCGTCGAGCTGGTGCTGACCCGGCTGCACGCGGGCGGCAAGTTCGGCGGCTCCGGCTACAAGACCTCCGGCGGTCTGCACGGCGTCGGCGCGTCGGCGGTCAACGCGCTGTCCCGCCGCTTCGACGTGACCGTCCGCCGGGCCGGCAAGATCCACACGATGTCGTTCCGGCACGGCGTCCCGGGCATCTTCGACGGCGACGGGCCGGACGCCCCGTTCACCGCCGGCCCCGGCTTGCAGGTGACCGGCGCCATGAAGCGCGGCCAGCGCACCGGCACCTCGATCCGCTGGTGGCACGACGCCCGCTACTTCGAGACCGGTGCGGCGCTCGACGTCGACGCCGTCCGGATGAAGCTGCGCAACACCGCGTTCCTGGTCCCCGGCGTGACCTACCTGCTGCGCGACCTGACCGGTGAGGCGCCCGCCGAGGAGCGGTTCCACTACCCCAACGGGCTCAGCGACATGGTGGAGTTCCTCGCCCCGGCCGGCGACCGGCCGGTCTCCGGCATCCTGCTGGTCAACGGCGAGGGCACCTACCGGGAGAACGCCGCCGACGCCAACGGCGTGATGCAGTCCAACGTGCAGCGGCGGGCCGAGGTCGAGGTGGCGTTCCGGTGGGGCACCGGTTACGAGCGCACCGTCGAGTGTTTCACCAACACCATCCGCAACGCGCACGGCGGCACCCACCGCAAGGGCTTCGAGCGGGCCCTGGTCCGCGCGCTCGCCGACGCGATCCGCAACACCCGCGGTCTGCTCAAGGCCAAGGAGGAGCCACCCACCCTGGACGACGTCCTGGAGGGGATGACGGCCGTGGTGCACGTGCGGATCCCCGAGCCGCAGTTCACCTCCCAGACCAAGGACGAGCTCTCCACCACCGGCATCACCAAGGTGCTCCAGTCCCTGGTCGACGCGCACGTCAAGGCCTGGCTGGAGGACCGGCGCACCAAGGCCGAGGCGCGCACCGTCCTGCAGAAGATCGTCGACGCCGCTCGGGTGCGGCTCACCCAGAAACAGCAGAAGGACGCCGCCCGGCGCAAGACCGCCCTGGAGGGCGCGTCCATGCCGCCGAAGCTGGTCGACTGCCGGGCCACCGGCATCGACCGCAGCGAGTTGTTCATCGTCGAGGGTGACAGCGCCCTGGGAACGAGCCGGATGGCCCGCTCCTCGGAATACCAGGCGCTGCTGCCGATCCGCGGCAAGATCCTCAACGTGCAGAAGGCCAACCTCCAGCAGGTTCTGGACAATGCCGAGTGCGCGGCCATCGTGCAGGTGCTCGGCGCCGGCTCGGGGCGCACCTTCGACCTCTCCGCGCTGCGTTACGGCCGTGTGCTGATCATGGCCGACGCCGACGTGGACGGCGCCCACATCCGGACGCTGCTGATCACCCTGTTCGCCCGGTACATGCGGCCGCTGATCGAGGCCGGTCGGCTCTACGCCGCGATGCCGCCCCTGCACAAGATCACCACCAGGGGGCGCAACCCGCAGACCGTCTACACCTACACCCAGGCCGAGATGGAGACGACGGTCCGCAAGCTGGAGAAGGCCGGCAAGCAGATCGTCACCCCCATCCCACGGTTCAAGGGTCTCGGTGAGATGGACGCCGACGAGCTGTGGGACACCACGATGAACCCGGCCACCCGTGCCGTCCGCCGGATCACCCTGGACGACGTCGAGGCCGCCGAACGCATCCTCGAACTGCTGATGGGCGAGAAGGTCGAGCCGCGCCGCAACTGGCTGATCGACTCCGCCGACCGGGTCGACCGGGAAGCGATCGACGCGTGAGCATCCGTCTCGCTCTAGTGGAAAGCTGAGTCATGGCACGCCGTAAGGAAAACAAGGTCGACCTCTCCTCGTTCGACCAGGCCGGCGCGCGGGTCTTCGACAATCCGCTGGTCACCGAGGTTTCCGACTCCTACCTGGAGTACGCGTTCTCGGTCATCCACTCCCGCGCCCTGCCCGACGCCCGCGACGGCCTCAAGCCCGTGCACCGGCGCATCCTCTGGTCGATGTACGAGCAGGGGTACCGCCCCGACCGTGGGCACGTGAAGTCCGCCCGAATTGTCGGGGATACGATGGGTAAGTACCACCCGCACGGCGACACGGCGATCTACGACGCCATGGTGCGCCTCGCCCAGGACTTCTCCCTCAACGTGCCGCTCATCGACGGGCACGGCAACTTCGGCAGCCCTGACGACGGCCCGGCAGCATCGCGGTACACCGAAGCGCGGATGTCCCGCGAGGCCATGCTGCTCGTCGGTGAGCTGGGCGAGGACACCGTCGACGTCGAGCCCAACTACGACGGGTCGCTGACCCAGCCGACGGTGCTGCCGGCGGCCTTTCCCAACCTGCTGGTCAACGGCGCGTCCGGGATCGCGGTCGGGATGGCCACCAACATGATCCCGCACAACCTGGCGGAGGTCGTCTCCGCCGCCCGCTGGCTGATCAACCACCCGGACGCCACTCTGGACAAACTCATGGAGTTCGTCCCCGGCCCCGACCTGCCCACCGGCGGGGTGCTGCTGGGCCTGGACGAGGTGCGCCGGGCGTACGAGACCGGGCGCGGCGTGGTGCGGATGCGCGGCAAGGTGGAGATCGGCCCGATCGAGGGCAGCCGGGGCCGCCAGGCGATCACCGTGGTCGAGCTGCCCTACGGCGTCGGCGCGGAGAAGGTCATCGCCGCGATCACCAACGAGGTCACCAAGACCAAGCGGCTGACCGGCATCGCCGACGTCAAGGACCTCACCGACCGGGAGAGCGGCACCCGGCTCGTCGTCGAGTGCAAGGTCGGCGTCAACCCGCAGGCGCTGCTCGCCGACCTCTACCGGCTGACCCCGCTGGAGCAGTCGTTTGGCGTCAACAACCTGGTCCTGGTCGACGGGCAGCCGCGCACGCTGGGTCTCAAGGCGCTGCTGGAGGTCTTCCTGTCGCACCGCTACGAGGTGGTCACCCGACGCACCTCGTACCGCCGCCGCAAGCGTCAGGAGCGGCTGCACCTGGTCGACGGTCTGCTGATCGCGCTGCTGGACATCGACGAGGTGGTCCGGCTGATCCGGGGCAGCGACGACGCGCAGGCCGCGAAGGACGGGCTGATGAGCCGGTTCGGCCTCTCCGACATCCAGGCCACGTACATTCTGGACACCCCGCTGCGTCGGCTGACCAAGTTCGACCGGATCGAGCTGGAGGCCGAGCAGGAACGGCTGCGCGGCGAGATCGCCGAGCTGAGCAAGATCCTCGACGACGAGCGGGTGCTCCGCAAGGTGGTCTCCGACGAGTTGGCGTCAGTGGTCAAGCAGTTCGGCACCGACCGTCGGACGACGCTCGTCGACGGTGACCTGAAGGAGGTGCTGGCCGCGTCCGCGCCGGCCGGCCCGCTGGAGGTCGCCGACGATCCGTGCCAGGTGATCCTCTCGGCTACCGGGCTGGTCGCCCGGACCGCTGCCGAGTCGGAGGAGAGCGCCGAGGGGCGTCGCCGCAACGGCCGGGTCAAGCACGACACGGTCCGCGCCATCGTGCATTCCACCGCCCGGGGCCGGGTGCTGCTGTTGACCAGCGCCGGTCGGGCGTTCAAGGTCGACGTCCTGCCGCTGCCGGTGCTGCCCGAGCAGGCGGGCACGGTGTCCCTGCGGGGGGGTATGTCGGCGGCCGAGCTGGTGCCGTTGGCGGCGGGGGAGACCGTCGTCGGCCTGGCGCCGCTCGGCGGGCAGGCGGATGGCTCCCCGGGGCTGGCGTTGGGCACCCGGCAGGGCGCGGTGAAGATCTGCGCGCCGGAGTGGCCGGTGCGCTCCGACGAGTTCGAGGTGATCGGTCTGCGCGACGGTGACGAGGTGGTCGGTGCGACCTGGCTGACCGACGGCGCCGAGACGTTGACGTTCGTCACCTCGGAGGCGTCGCTGCTGCGCTTCCCCGCCGGGTTGGTCCGCCCGCAGGGCCTCAAGGGCGGTGGTATGGCTGGCATCAACCTGCCGGCCGGCGCGCGGGTGGTGTTCTTCGGCGCGGTGCGCACCGACGACCCGGGGCATGGCGATCCGATGGTGGTGACCTCCACCGGCGCGACGGTGAAGGTGACGCCGTTCAAGGCGTACCCGGCGAAGGGTCGGGCGACCGGCGGCGTGCGCGCGCACCGCTTCCTCAAGGGTGAGACGGACGTGGCCGTTGCCTGGGTGGGCCCGCGACCGGTCGGCGCGACCGGCACCGGCGACCCGGTGGAGCTGCCCGCGGCGGATCCTCGGCGCGACGGCAGCGGCTTCGCGGTGATGCTCGGCCCGACGGTGGTGGGTCACCTGATCGAGCGCGACTGACCCACCCACCTGCGGCGTCGCCCGAGCGTGCCAGGTCCGCCGAAGATCGTGCTCGATCCTGGAAGTAGTGGCATCACCGACGCGGTGATGCCACTCGATCCTGGATCGAGCACGATCATGGGGAGCGGGGTCTCCGGAAGAGCGCTATGGTGGGACCCTCTGTTGTCGGCGGCGGTGGAGATCCCGATGGTCGGCCACGGCCACGGCCACAGCCTCAACGTCGCGGTAGCCGGCTCCCTGGTCCTCTACAAGTTAGCCGGCCTCCTCTAGCACAAGGCGAGACGTTCGAGGCGGCGGCGGACCTCCTCGGCTGCGGGGTCGCGCACGTCCTCGTAGATCCGCGCGGCCAGGCGCCAAGCGGCAGCGGCGGCGTTCCGGTCGCCCATCCCTTCCCGGGTGTCCCCGAGCCGGATGAGGGTTTCCGCCTCGTGGTACCGGTCCGCGGAGGCGCGAAAAAGGTGGATCGCCTGCTCGTAGCAGTTGACCGCGCGGTCGCGTTCACCGAGGCGGTCGTAGGCGAAGCCGAGGCTGTCCAGCGTCGCGGCCTGACCGTTGCGGTCGTCGGTCCGGCGTTGCTGGTCGAGGGCCTCGCTGCAGCTGGCGATGGCCTGGACGTAATCGCCGGTGGTGGCGAGCAGCCAACCGATCGCGTTCAGGGTCCGGGCTTCGCCCGCATGGTTGCCGACGAGCCGGTAGAGCCGCAGCGCCTCGCGACCGTGTGTGAGCGCCTCGTCGAGCCGGCCGTCCAGGTAGCAGAGTTCGCAGTAGTTGTGCAGCGTCTGGGCCTGGCCGATCGGGTCGCCGAGCCGTTCGTGCAGCTCAAGCGCGCGCTTGAGCCGGTGCTCGGCCGTGGTGCGGTCGCCCAGTCGGATCAGTGCGCGGGAGAGCAGCCGGTTGGCGACGGCCTGTCCGGCGAGGTCGTCGATCTTCTCCGCGGCCGTCAGCGCGACACTCTGGATGGCGAGTTGGTCCTGCCAGAGGCCGCGCGGCGCCGAGAAGGTGGTCAGCGCCCACGCGATCTGCCAGGCGTACGCTTCGAAGCCGTTCTCGGCGGTCTGTCGGACCACCCGGACCAGCACCCGATGCTCCGCCGTGAACCAGGCGAGTGCGCCGTCGTGATCGGTCACCGGCCGCCTGGCGGGTACGGGAAGCGGGGCCACCGGCTCGATTGCGGGCCACTGCGGCTGCAGCAGCAGGGCGGCCGGGTAGGCGGCGTGCAGGTAGTGGTCGTACAGGCGCTGTCGGGCTGCGCCGTGTTCGTCGCCGCGTTCCGACGACTGCGCGAGTTCGGCAGCGTAGGCGCGCAGGAGGTCGTGGAAGGCGAACCGGCCGGGCGTGTGTTCCGTCAGCAGGTGGAGCCGGGTCAGTTCCCGCAGGATCGGTGTGACGGCGGTGGCCGGCACGCCGGCGAGCGCCGAGGCCGCGGCGGCGGTCAGGTCCGGGCCCGGATGCAGCCCCAGCAGGGTGAACAGCCGGGCCGCGTCCGCACCGAGGGCCAGGAACGACCACGAGAAGACGCGCCGGACGTCGCCGTCGGCCAGCGCGTCCAGCCGTGCCTCGGCCGAGTGCAGTTCGGCGGCGATCGCGCTGAGCGGAAACGTGGGATGGGTCGCGGCACGCGCCGCGACGATCGACAGTGCCAGCGGAAGCCGGCCTGCGGCCTCGATGATGTCGGCCACGGCCCCCGACGCGGAGGCTAGCCGGTTGTCCCCGAGACGTCTGGCCAGCAGGCTCATCGACTCCTCCGCCGTGAGCACGTCCAGTGTCAACGGCGTGGCGCACTCGCTGGCGACCAGGCCGCCGAGTCGGTCACGGCTGGTTACCACGACCATGCAGCGGCCCGCGCCGGGCAGCAGGGCGCGCACCTGGGCGGAGTCGCGAGCGTTGTCGAGCACCAGGAGCATCCGACGGGAGGCCAGCAGGCTGCGGTAGAGACCAGTCCGCGCCTCCGTGTCGGAGGGTATCCGCGCGTGGGGCACGCCGAGCGCTTCGAGGAAGCCGGACAGGGCGTCGGCCGGGGACACCAGGCCGACTTCGTCGTAGCCGCGAAGGTTCACATAGAGCTGGCCGTCCGGGAAACGGTCGGCCACCCGGTGCGCCCAGTGCAACGCCAGGGTGGTCTTGCCGACTCCGGCCATGCCGGACACCACAGAGATGGTCACGCTCGTGGGCAACTCGGCCCCGCCGCTCAGCAGCCTGTCGAGGCTCGCCAACTCGACGCTGCGTCCGACGAACTCCGGCACCGCACGTGGCAGTTGCTCGGGACGTTGATGGAGCGGCCCCACCGCCGTGCCCGACGCCGGCCGGTCCGGCCCCGTCGGTGGTTGCGCCGTCAG
>NZ_JAGPXZ010000233.1:0-7851 GCF_018070305.1 Micromonospora sp. M51
GCCGATGGTGAACACGCCGTGGTTGCGCATCAGCACCGCCGGCGAGCGGTGCCCGGCGAGCGTGGCCACGATGCCCTTGCCGATGTCGTCGCCGCCGATCAGCGCGAACGGACCGATCGGGATCTCCCCGCCGAACTCGTCGGCCTGCGCCGTGAGGTGGCAGGGGATCGGCTCGCCACACGCCGCCCAGGCGGTCGCGTACGAGCTGTGCGTGTGGACGACGCCGCCGACCTCGGGCATGGCCCGGTAGACGTAGGCGTGGGCGGCGGTGTCGCTGGACGGGGCGAAGTCGCCCTCGACGAGAACGCCGTCGAGGTCGCACACCACCATCGTGGCCGCGGTGAGGTCGTCGTAGCTCACCCCACTCGGCTTGATCACCATCAGGTCCTGGCCGGGAACCCGCGCGGAGACGTTGCCGGACGTCCAGGCGACCAGGTTGTACCGGGTCAGCTCGGCGTGCAGGCGGGCGACGGTCTCGCGCAGCTCGGCGATCTGTCGGGTCACCTCGGCGTTCACGCCACCACCTCCAGCGGGGTCTCGTGCGGGGTAGCGGCGGTCTCGACCGCCGCATTGCGGATCGCCCGCAGGCGGAGCATGACGTCGTTGCCGCCACGACCGAAGTGGTCGTGCAGCGCCCGGTACTCGGCGTAGAGGGCGTCGTAGGCGCGGGCCCGCTCGGGGTCCGGGCGGTAGACGGCCTCGTGCACCCGACCCATCGCCTGCGACGCCTCGTGGATCGAGGGGAACTCACCGGCGGCGACCGCGGCGTGGATCGCCGAGCCCAGCGCCGGCCCCTGCGACGAGGCGATGATGTTCAGCGGACGCCTGGTCACGTCGGCGTAGATCTGCATCAGCAGCGCGTTGTTGGTCAGACCACCGGCGATCACCAGGTCGTTCACCGGGACTCCGGCGTCGACGAACGCCTCGATGATCATCCGGGTGCCGTACGCGGTGGACTCCAGCAGGGCCCGGTAGATGTCCGCTGGCCGGGTGGCCAGGGTCATCCCGACGATCATGCCGCTGAGGTCGTGGTTGACCAGCAGGGACCGGTTGCCGTTCCACCAGTCGAGCGCGATCAGGCCGTGCGCGCCGACGGGCTGACTCGCGGCCAGCTCGGTGAGGCGCTCGTGCGAGTCGATGCCGGCTGGGGCAGCGTGCTCGACGAACCAGCCGAAGATGTCGCCGACGCCGCTCTGCCCGGCCTCGTAACCCCACGCGCCGGGGCTGATGCCGCCGTCCACGACACCGCACATGCCGGCCACCTCGGCGACCTCCGCGCCGTTGACCACGTGGCAGGTCGAGGTGCCCATGATGGCGACCAGCCGACCGGGTTGCACCGCCTGCGCGGACGCCGCGGTGACGTGCGCGTCGACGTTGCCGACGGCCACCGCGATCCCCTCCGGCAGGCCGGTCCATGCGGCGGCCTGGGCGGTGAGTGAGCCGGCGCGGGCGCCGAGGGGCAGCAACGGACCGTCCAACTTGGCCACGAAGTCACCGAAGTTGGGGTTGAGCGCGGTCAGGAAGTCCTTGGCGGGATACTGACCGTCCTGCAGGATGCCCTTGTATCCGGCCGTGCAGACATTGCGGGTCTCGGTGCCGCAGAGCTGCCAGACGATCCAGTCGGCCGCCTCGATGAAGCGCTCGGCCCGGTCGTAGACCTCCGGGTCCTCCTCCAGGAGCTGCAGGCCCTTGGCGTACTGCCACTCGGCGGAGATCTTGCCGCCGTACCGGCCGATCCACGGCTCGGCCCGCTCGTGGGCCAGCGCGTTGATCCGGTCGGCGTGCGGCTGCGCGGCGTGGTGCTTCCACAGCTTGACCCAGGCGTGCGGTCGGTCGCGCAGCTCGGGCGTCTCGCACAGTGGAGTGCCGTCGGCGAGCGTCGGCAGCACGGTGCAGGCGGTGAAGTCGATGCCGATGCCGACCACCGCCGCCGGGTCCACCCCCGCGGCGGACACCGCCGCCGGGACGGCGTACCGCAGCACGTCGCGGTAGTCCTGCGGGTTCTGCAGGGCCCAGTCCGGGGGTAGCGCTCGACCTCCCGGCAGCGCCGTGCTGATCACGCCATCGCCATACTCGTGCACCGCGGTCCCCAGTTCGGCACCATCGCCGACACGGACCACCAGAGCTCGCCCGGACAGGGTGCCGTAATCGACACCGACGACATAGCGGTCGTCAGCTCCGTCCACACGGTTCATGTTCACCTCCACCGTTAACGGGGATAGTGTTAACGCTCACATCCAGCCTCGTCAAGACATCTACCCGCAACAGCTCCGTAACGGAACGCGGAAGGCGGACCGACTCGGGAGGGTTGATAGCGGACCGGTGCAAAGCACACCATTCCGACGGCAAGTGCGCCGATCAGGTGCCGAACGGGGCCTCGGCGCGGACCGGATGCCCACCAGATGGCCGTCGACAGGCGAGGCGACAGGTGCGGTGCGCCGGACACTGCGGGACGACCGTCCGATAGCGACCACCTAAACTTTCGGTGGCAATGGCAGCGATAACATCATCGGGCTCGCGCGTTCCCCCGCTCGGATCCGCACCACTGCCGTCAATGACCTTGCGGGCTCTTGGGTGAGCGCTCCGCACCGGCTGCCCACGCCGCGCGCAACCGGGCGACGCGGCTGTGTTATCGATAACATTCGACGTCTTGAGGCGCTCTGGCCGCCCGGGTCGGACAGCGACGGGACACCCGGTCCACAGCCCGCTCAGGTGCGCGCGCCGCCGCCCCCGCAGGCCGCGCGACACCACGAGCCGGCGGCCCGGCCCCCTGGGCCGAGCCGCCGGTTCCGCGAGCTGATGGCGAGACCGCGCGCCGGTCGGGTCAGCTCGTCCGGTTGCGGTTGTAGAGCGCCTTGGCCCAGAGGAAGCAGGCCACGGTGATGACGGCGCACCAGACGACGGCGATGGTGGCGTTGTTCCCGATCCCGGTGCCCAGGAGCAGGCCGCGAAGGGTCTCCATGACGGGCGTGAAGGGCTGGTAGTCCGCGAACCACCGCACGGCGGCCGGCATGGAGTCGGTGGGGACGAACCCGCTTCCGAGGAACGGCAGGAGGATCAGCGGCATGGGCAGGTTGCTGGCCGTCTCGACGCTGTCACTGACCAGACCGAGGGCGACCGACAGCCAGGTGAGCGCAAAGGTGACCATGGCGAGGACGCCGAGGGCGGCGAGCCACTCGACCGGGTTGGCGGTGGGCCGGAACCCGACCAGCAGCGCCACGACGGTGACGGCCGCGAGGCTGAGCATGGTCTGGACCAGGCTGCCCAGCACGTGACCCGTCAGGACCGACGGTCGGAAGATCGACATCGTCCGGAACCGGGCGATGATCCCCTCGGTCATGTCCATCGCGACCGAGATGGCGGTGCCCTGCGCCGCGCTGACCACAGTGATGAGCAGGATGCCGGGCGTGACGTAGTTGGCGTACTGCGAGCGGTCGCCGGACGGGCCGAGGCCGGCGCCGAGCGTGCCGCCGAAGACGTAGACGAAGAGCAGCAGAATGATGATCGGGATGCCGATGAGCAGGAAGGTCATCGACGGGTACCGCCGCATGTGCAGCAGGTTGCGCCGCAGCATGGTGCTGGAGTCGCGGACGGCGAGGGAGATGGTGCTCATCGCGCGGAAGCCCTTTCGTGATGGGTCCGGCCGGCCCGGGTGTCCGGCTGACCGGTGAGGGTGAGGAAGACGTCGTCGAGGTCGGGGGTGTGCACGGAGAGCCCGGCCACGCTGATCGAGGCGCTGTCGAGCTGGTCGAGCAGGGATCGCAGTGACCCGACCCCACCGTCACTGGGCACCTGGAGGGTGAGCGCCGCGTCGTCCCGGGTGGCGGCCTGCAACGTCCGGGCCGCCGAGTCGAGCCCTTCCTGGTCGGCGAACTGCAATACGACGTGACCGCCCGGGATGAGCCGCTTGAGCTCGCGTGGTGTGCCCTCGGCGATCAGACGGCCGTGGTCGAGGAACGCCACCCGGTCGGCGAGTTGGTCGGCCTCCTCCAGGTACTGCGTGGTGAGCAGGATGGTGACGCCCTCGGCGACGAGCGCCCGGATGATGTGCCACATGGCCCGGCGGCTGCGCGGGTCGAGGCCGGTGGTCGGCTCGTCGAGGAAGATGACGCGGGGCTCGCCGACCAGGGTCATCGCCAGGTCGAGCCGCCGGCGCATGCCACCGGAGTACGTCGACACCGGCTTGGCCGCCGCCTCGGTCAGGTCGAACTGGTCGAGCAGGTCGGCGATCCGACGCCGGCCGGCGGCCCTGCCCAGGTGGCACAGGTCGGCCATCAGGGTCAGGTTCTCCCGGGCGGTGAGCAGGTTGTCGACGGCGGAGAACTGGCCGGTGACGCCGATCAGCGCGCGTACCGCGTCGGGCTCCCGGGTCAGATCGTGGCCGAAGATGCGCGCATCGCCACCGTCGGCCCTGATCAGGGTGGAGAGGATCTGCACGGTGGTGGTCTTGCCGGCCCCGTTCGGACCGAGCAAGGCGAAGATCGTGCCCTCGGTGATCATCAGGTCGACGCCGTCCAGGACGACCTTGTCGCCGTAGGACTTGCGCAGGTCGGTGGCGACGATCGCGGGGTTCGTGGAGCTGGTCATGGTCTCCTCATTCGTGGTCGGCGCGGTGGGGGTCAGGCGCGGCGGATCATGATGTCGCCGTAGGAGGTGTTCGCCCGGACCTCGACCGTCTCGTCGGTCTGCGCCGGGCTGCCGGTCGACTCCAGCGCGTTGTGCACGCGGCCGTGCTTGGAGCTGACGTCGAGCCACGCGGCGGTCCCGCGACGGATGCCGACCTCGATGGCGCCGTAGGAGGTCTGCACGTCGATCGCGCCGCGGGCGACCTCACCCAGCCGAAGGTTGCCGTAGGCGGTACGCGCCGTCACCGAGCCCAGCGACGCGTCCACGGTGATGTCGCCGTAGGCCGTGTTGATCCGGACGTCGCCGCCGCTGCGGCCGATCCAGCAGTCGCCGGACGAATTCTTGATCTCGGCGGTGCCGTCGACCGCGCCGATGCGCACCTTGCCGGACGAGGCCTTCACCCGGGCGGGTCCGAGGACGCGCTCGACCGCGACCTCGCCGTGGCTGCTGTCGATCTCCAACGGCCCGGTCTCGTCGAGCCGGATGCCGCTGCCGGTCTTGATCCGGCACTCGCCGAGCCGGCCCTCGCAGCGGAACGCCGCCCACGACGCCTCGGCGTGCACCCGCGACCCGGTCGGGAGCTCGACCAGGACGTCGACCGACGGCCCGGGGCCGAACCCGTAGCGGCGCCAGCTCTTGGGCACCCGGATCACCAGTTGCCCGGCGGCGAACTCGACGGTGGTCTGGTCGGCGGCGCTCACGTCGGCCTTGCTCGACGGGTCGCGGGGGCGCACGGTCACCACCGTGTCGGTGCGGTCACTCGCGGCGATCCAGGCGTCGCCGATCGGCAGCTCGATCTGGACGGCAATCGGTTCTGGCGTCTCGAAAACAGGCATGGTGGTCTCCCGGAAGGTGGTCGGCGAAGGTTGCCGCTGGTCAGCGGCGCGGCGGATGGGGGTACGGGAAGTTAGCGGGCCCAGCCGGTGAATCGCTGGCCGGAGGTCGGCTCCACCCGGCGCGGCGGACGACGTTCCGGGTCGCCCGCCCCGACGGCACCGGCGACGGCGCGCACCAGCCAGGCGTTGACCGAGAGCCCGGCGCGCCCAGCGGCCTCCTCGACGCTGGCCTTCAGGTGGTCGGGCAGCCGGAGGTTGATCCGCGAGGTGCCGCCCTCGTCACCGTCGGGCGCGGACACCGGCACCGCCAGCGGTGGCGGGCCGCTGGCCTCGCTCGCCAGCTCGGCCGGCGGGCTGGCCGGGGTCACCACGAAGTCGGGCTCGCGCCCGCGCAACCGGACGTGCACCGAGCCCGGCGCGAGGTCACGGGTGATCTCGTCAGCCGCGTCGGAGAGCGCTTCGAGCAGCGTGAGACGGGTGGCCGCCTCCAACTGCGTGAAGAGCCGTTCGGCCAGCACCCGGGCCTCCGGGTCCACACCCTCCGCCGCCACGGCGAACTCGTTACGCAGGTTCTCGACGTATGACCTCAGCTCCATGACACCATCATGGCACCACTTTGGCTCAGATAGCAACAGTGATGGCTCATATATGCGCCAACAACTGGCACCGGTGGGCGCCGCCGGACCGTCAGAGATCGCCGAAAGCCCTCCGGACCAGGTGATTCGCGTCCTCCTGGCTCAGGCCTGTGGCGACCAGCAGGTCACTGACCGTGGTCCGGACCTGCGCCACCACCACCGCACCGGAGAAGCCCACACCGTCCCGATAGGCGTTCCCGGCCGTCGCGACCGCCCGCAGTGCCTGCTCCCGCGCCCGATTCGGCTCAGCGCCAGCGGCGAACTGCCGCTTGAGCAGGCGGACGGTCTCGGCCAGCTCGGCCACCGCCCTCGGCAACGACTCCGGCACCGGCTCGCCGTCCTCGATGAGCGTCACCGACCGTCGGATCAGGGTGCCGCTGTTCCGCGTCGCCCGGTCGATCAGCTCCGCCGCCTGCGCGTACCGGCCCACCGGTCCGTGCCGCTGGTGCCAGTACACCGGCGACAGGGTGCTCGCCTCCCGGGCGCCCTGGGCCGCCTCGACGAACGCCTTCAACCGGCCCGCGCTCTGCCGCAGCTCACCCCGGGCGGTACGGGCCCGGGCGGCGTCCCGCTCGGCCAGCGCTTCGGCGGTGGCGTCGAGCTGGGTCAGCAGGAGATCGAAGGCCGGCCGGGCGGCCCGGTTGAGCACCCGTAGCGGGTTCAGCGGCAGCAACACGGCGGTGACCAGCAACGCCACCCCTCCCCCGATCAACGCGTCCACGAACCGCGGGATCTCCAGGTCCCGGACGGTTGGGCTGAGCGTGGCGATGAGAACCGCCGTCGCCCCGGCCTGGATCACCACCGCCGCGCTGCCGGCGAGGAAGAGCGCGACGACGATCGCCAGCACCACGATCAGGGCGAGCTGCCACCACCCGGTGCCGGTCACCAGGAGCAGCAGGTCGCCGATCAGCACCCCGACGGTCACACCGATGATCAGCTCGATGGTGCGACGCAACCGCTGGCCGACGGACGCGGCGAGCGTCGAGACGGCGGAGATCGGCGCGAAGACCGGCTGCGACACGTGCAGCAGCGAGTGCGCCACGAACCAGGACAGTGCCGCCGCCAGGCCGGCCTGCAGGGCGAGGCCGCCGATGGCGCGTACCCGACGGACCCGGTCGTGCCAGGCGGCCAGCAGGCGGTCCCAGCGCCGCGCTGTCGACGGGCCCGCGTCCGCTCCGCGCCGACCGGCAGCGACCATGGCGGCACCTACCCCGCCACGACCGGCTCAACCCTCGCACGCACGGGCCGGTCGACCACAGCGCGCCGGTCGGGTGGCAGCACCAGGGACGGCCGAGATTGAGCGGGTCCGGTTCGGGTAGACCCGCTCGGCCGCCGGCCCCGGCGCGTGTCGTCGAGGTGGGGTAGCGGGACAAGGGCGGCGGGACGCCTCGGGGGGACGTCGGATGGATCAGCGCGGTTGAGCGGGCCGGACAGCTCCGGTGGCGTCGTGGAGCTACGGGTGCACGGAGTCTCCGGCGCGAGTCCCGCACAGGTGCTGGGCCTGCAGCAGACCGGGCAGGTCGCCGGTGACCGCAGTGGCGGGTTCTACCGGCCGCGCCCCCGGTCCTCGGACAGCGCGAGCGTGCCGGGGGTGACGCTGGAGGCGTACCGCTGGGGTGACCTGCCGTCGGGCACCGTGACCCGCACCCTGGCGGTGGTGTTCCTGCTCCCCTTCATGCTTGTCAACGTCGCGATCTGGATGCGCCCGGCGAACCCGGCTTCCGAGGCGGCGGTCAAGTCCCTGTGCCGGGTGC
>NZ_JAGPXZ010000234.1:0-7827 GCF_018070305.1 Micromonospora sp. M51
GTAGCGCCCACCAACCCCCCGCCCCCCACGCCGCTCTCCGACCGCTGACCCGCGACGCTCGGCCGGGCCAGGTCAGCTCAGAAGTTGCCTGCCGAGTCGCACTTCACGCCCTGGTCGAGACAGTTGCGCACCCGTGCGGCGAGCGCCTCGTCCCGCCACGCGTTGAAGAAGTCCGCGTGCATGGAGAACGACGTGCCGGAGGCGAGGGTGATGCCGTCGGTGTTCGCGCTCAACGGGTACGAGATCACGAAGGACACCGACGGCACGGGCACCGGGTGGCTCTTCGGGCAGGCCCCGGTGTGGTCCCCGTTGGCCATGTGTGCCTTGTGGTCGGGGCTGTCCAGGTGCTTGCCGTCCCAGCAGTCCGGGAAGGTGATCTGCCGGACGATGTTCGCGGTCTTGGCGCAGACCGGGAACGTCTTGTCGGCGCTGCGGCCGATCTCGCCGCCGATGCCGGCACACCAGAAATGGTTACCCTGCTTGTCCGCGGTGTCGACCTGGTTCTTGGCGTCGCCGGTGATCATTCGCAGGCCGAACGGGAAGGGCTGGGTTCTGCTCGGGTCCTTCAGACGGGAACCGTAGTAGACGGTCACCTCCTTCGGGTCCACGACCTTGCCGTTCTGGTACATCGTCGGCACCCAGTAGGCGGACTGGTCGTCAGGCGAGTTGCAGGTGGTCGCCTTCGACGCCCGCAGCGACTCGGCGGTCGAGGTGGCGTCGGTCGACCTGTTGCCCCAGAAGGTGTGGTTGTGCGAGGCGCCCACCAACTTGGGCAGCACGATCGGGTCGTCGCTGTTGTGGTGACTGGTCGTACAGCCGACGTTGAACTCGGGCACCGTGACCGGGTTTCCGGTCACCGGCTTGGGTTTGCGGGCGAAGAACGCCTTCGTCGCGGCGGCCTGCGCGGCCGCGTCGACCGTGATCCAGCCACCGGAGGCGGTGGGTGGGGCGGTGCTGGTCGCCGGGGTCGCCGGTGTGCCCGGCGCGGACGGGGTGGCCGACGGGCCCGGGGCGCCCGCTGTGGCCGACGGGCCGCCCGGTGCGGTGGCCGTCGGCGCGTCCGGGCCGGGCGTGATGGTGCCGGTGCCGCTGGACGGGCCGGACGCGCCAGGAGCGGCCGGCGTTTCCTTGCAGCCGGCGGCGAGCGCCACGCCCACCACCAGCAGGGCGGTGACCCAACGGCGGTGTCGAGGGGTGGATAGGAGATTCATCAATGGGGGCGCACCTTTCTTCCGAGCCCGAAGAATACGAGTCGGCCCCCTGCTCGTTTCCCACTGAAACGATTAATTCTCGCTTAAATAGCGCTCAGCGATTGCCTGTTCGGCTTTGTGGAGTCGTTTCGATGTCGACTCCATCTCAATTCTCTGTCTCTCTTCGAAAAACTGTAATCGGCGGCTGCGGCGGCACTCCACCTTCCGGGCCGGTCGGCGGGGCCCGGTCAGCAGCTGTCGCGCGCCTTGCGCAGGAACGTGTCCCGGGAGACGACCTTCGTCGAGTCACGTCCGTGCGGCGCGAGCACCTGGTCCGGCCCGATGCGCGGCAGGTCCGCGAGGGTGAAGTCCACCGAGATGGCGTCACGGCGACTCGACCCGCTGACGCTGTAGGTGACCTCGGGTCGAAGTTCGGTGAGTGGCTCGACGTCCACGTCCATGCCTGCCTCCGCCGCCGGAAGGTCGACAGGGTCAGCGACCTCCCAGCCCTGTGGCGGTTGGCCCAGCAGAGCGACCTCCACGACCTCGGTCGCGGGCGGACCGTTGACTCTCCACCTGACCAGGGGGCGAGCGGACCCATCGTTGGGGTGGTCGTTCTCGAACACGCCGAGCTGAGCGAAATCGTCGTCGCAGGTGACCAGCACGCCGACCGGTCGGCCATCCTGGACGGCGAGAGCGACCAGCGGCTCATCCGCCGGGGTGCAGGCGGTCAGCAGGAGGAGGGGGAGCGGTAGCAGAATCCATGGACGTCGTCTTCTCCGCATGTCGGCAGCATTCCATGGCACCATCACGCTTCGTTGTCCCGCGGGTCACGAAAGGGCGGCGCACCGGCGGCCGTCTCCGCCGGACGGTCCCACCTTCGTTGCGTGATTCCCGAGAAACAGCGCACCGCGTCGTCGGCGCGGAGAGAATTGCCGCCACGGAGAACACGAAGGCCGGGGGACGGTGGATGGGGATACGAAGGCGCATGGCGCTGGTGGCGGTGACCGTCGCGGCGACACCTCTGGTCCTCGGCGGGTGCACCGCCGAGCGGAAGCCTGCCGCCCGCCCCGCCGAGCGCGTGGCCCCGGCGCCGGAGTTGACCGTCGCGCCCGCCGACCTGTCCCGGGACGTGCCGCTCAGCGCCGAGGTGGTGCCGCTCGTCACGGGCGGGAAGATCACCGCCGTACGCCTTGTCGACGACACCGGCACGCTGGTCAGCGCGGAGCCACGGGAGGACCGCTCGGCCTGGGTGCCGACCGCTGCGCTGCGGCCGCGGCACACCTACACCGCGATGGTGACCGCCACCGCCGACTCCGGGCGGACCACCACCCGCACCACCACCTTCACCACTGCGGCGGCGTCGACGAAGCCGCAGGTGACCAGCACGTTGTCCATCGCCGACAAGCGGACCTACGGCACTGCCATGCCAGTGACCATCGGCTTCGAGCCACCCATCGCCCGCGAGGCCCGCGCCGACGTGCAGCGTCGGTTGTTCGTCACCACGAACCCACCCCAGCCGGGGGTGTGGTCCTGGGTGGACGACGGCAGTCAGGTCTACTACCGGGCTCGCGATCTCTGGCGGCCGGGCACGACCATCAGTGTCCGGGCCGGCCTGGCGGGTCTGCCGATCGGCGGGAGTCACGTCGGTGACGCCGACCGCACCGCGACGTCCCGGATCGGACGGCAGGTGGCGCTCGACATCGACAACGCCACCAAGCAGATGCGCGTGCTGCGCGACGGCAAGCTGATCCGCACGATCCCGGTCAGCCTGGGCAAGCGGGGCACCCCCACGTCCAGCGGCAAGATGGTGATCATGGAGAAGCACCAGCAGACCACGTTCGACACGCGCGGCGAGCCGAACGGCGGCTACGTGGTGGACGTCGCTGACGCCCAACGGCTCACCTGGGGCGGCGAGTTCATCCACGGGGCGCCCTGGTCGGTGTCGGATCAGGGACACCGGAACGTCTCGCACGGCTGCACGAACATCTCGCCGGCCAACGCCGACTGGCTGATGGGCGTCACCCAGGTCGGTGACCTGGTCACCGTCACCGGCACCGAGGTCCGGCTCCAGCCGGGCAACGGCTGGACGGCCTGGAACACCAGTTGGGCCCAGTTCATCAAGGGCAGCGCACTACCCGTACCCACGGATCTTCGGGCGGCGACGCCGCCGGCCCGCGCGGTAGCGGACGGTGCACCGACGCCGGGGCCGTCCGCCGCCGGCGGCTGAACCACCGGCGTCCGTCGGCGGACGCACCGCTTGTCCGGCGGCTCTACCCTCCGGGCCATGACGTACGAGCCGATGATGGTGCTCGGCCCGAGGCCCAACCGGACGCTTCGAACCGTCCTGATCGTCGTCGGCGCCCTGCTGGCGTTGTGCTGCGTGGTCGGCACCTGCGTCGGCCTCTGGCTCTACCGCTCGGTCAGGGACTCGGTCGATCCGGCCCGGGCGGCCACGACGGCGTTCCTCGACGACGTGCAGGCCGGCAACTACCCGGGCGCGTACGGGCAGCTGTGCGACCGGGTGCGCGACACCATGACGCAGGAGGACTTCGCCCGGGTCCAGGGCGCGCAGTTGAAGGTCCGCAGTTACGAGATCACCGGGGTGAACGTCAGCAACTACAACGGTCGGGTCACCGCGACCGCCCACGTCGATGCGGTCCAGGAGGTCACCGGCGCGCAGTTCAGCCAGGTGATGACGCTGGTCAAGGAGGACGGCGAGTGGCGGGTCTGCCAGTGAGGCACCGCGCCGTCGCGGCGCCTGCCTGACGGGCTCCCGGCCGGGTTGGGGACGAGCACCATACGAGCTACGGTGAAACCTGACGTTCATGTGAGGGGCGAGGTTGGGTGACTGGCGTCACCAGCCGGGGGAGGGGTCCATGCGGATCGGGGAACTCGCCACGAAGACCGGGGTGTCGGTACGAGCCCTGCGCTACTACGAGGAGCAGGGCCTGCTGACCGCCGCCCGGAGCGGTGGCGGCCAGCGCCACTACCTCGACGAGGCCATCGACCGGGTACGCCTGATCCAGATGCTGTACGCCGCCGGCCTGTCCAGCCGGACCATCCTGGACCTGCTGCCCTGCGTCGACGCGAAGGTCAACACACCGCAGTCGCGGGCCATGCTCCGCGCCGAACGCGACCGCATCGAGCGGCAGATCACCCAACTCCAGCAGGCGCGCGAGCGGCTCGACAGGGTCATCGCGCTCAGCGAGGGCCCGGCCAGCGGTTGCGCCTACACGGACACCGGTACACCGGACTCGTAGCGGTGCCGGTGGTCGGCGGTCAGCTCGCTGCCAGCGCCGGGATGCCGTAGTGCTGGTCGAGGACCTGTATCGCGGCGCCCGCGGCGATCACGTCCGCGCCCAGGCTGGACACTGTCACCCTCGTGCTGAGCCAGGCCGCACGCCGTGCGTCGGCCTGCACGGCTCCGGTGACCGCCGAGAGGTAGGTCTGCGGGTGCCGGAGGAGGTCCGCGCCCGCCAGCACCACGTGCGCGAGGTCGAGGGTCTGGAGCAGGTTGACCACGCCCACGGCCAGCACCCGGGCGGCGTGTGCGACGTCCCCGGCCTCGGCGGCGTGCTGGTGCACGATCTCCAGGCACCCGTGCCGGCCGCAGACGCAGCGGGGCCCGGTCAGGTCGACGACGGTGTGGCCGAATTCGCCCGCGTTGGTGTGCGCCCCACGGTGGGTCGCGCCGCCCAGCCGGAAGCCCGCGCCGATGCCGGACTCGACCATGATGAGGGCCGCGTCGCCGAACGTCGCGCCGTGCCGCCAGGCCTCCGCCGTGATCCCGGCGGTGACGTCCTTGTCCAGGTGGACGGGGAGGCCCAGGTGCTTCTCGGCGATCTCGCGCAGCGGTACGTCGTGCCAGTGCCGTAGGCCGTGGGCGTCGCGGACCAGGCCGTTGGCGTGGTCGAGTGGGCCGATCATGCCGATGCCCAGCCCGGTGAGCCGGCCCCGCAGGTCGCCGACGCCGGCCATCGTGTCGACGCCGGTGGCCAGGGCGTCGAGGAGCTGCTCCGGGGTGAAGTCGCGGGGCAGCGGGCTGACCGCCGAGTGGTGCACGGTGCCGGCCAGGTCGACCAGGACGAGCCGCAGTGTGCGCCGGGCCACGTGCGCGCCGATGGCGTACCGGCTGTCCGGGACGAGTTCGTAGACGACGGCGGGCTTGCCGATGCCCGGACGTCGGACACCGGCGGGGCGGATCAGGCCGTCGGCGGTCAGCCGGGCGATGACCTTGGAGACCGCCTGTGGCGTCAGGCCGGTGGCCTCGACCACCGTGGCGCGCTCGAAGGTGCCGGCGGTACGCCCCACCGCCATGACCAGTGCCTGGTTGTAGCCGCGCAGGAAGGTGACGTCGGCAGTGACGCGAGTCATCTCACCACCCTATTACGCAACGCTGTTGCTAAATTTTTTCGGTGATCGAGTTGAGCAGAGGTCGGCGGTTGGCGGCACTGGCCGCGCTGGCACTGGGTGGCGTCGCGGTCGGCCTGACCGAGTTCGTGGCGATGGGGCTGCTGCCCGACATCGCCCGCGGTCTGCTTCCGCACGAGTACGCGCAGTCGTCGTCGGACGCGGTCGCCCGCGCCGGATGGATGATCACCGCGTACGCGCTCGGTGTGGTCGTCGGCGCGCCGCTGATCGCCGCGTTGAGCGCGCGCCTGCCCCGCAAGAAGCTCGTCCTCGGGCTGCTCGTGCTGTTCGCCGTCGGCACCGTCGCCTCCGCGCTCGCCCCCACCTTCGACCTGGTGCTGGTGGCACGGTTCGCGGCGGCGCTGCCGCACGGCGCGTACTTCGGTGCGGCCGGTCTGCTCGCGGCGACCCTGATGGGCCCCGGCAACGAGGCGCGTGGGTTCGCCACGGTGCTCGGTGGTCTGACCGTGAGCAACCTGGTCGGCGTACCCCTCATCACGCGGCTCGGGCAGGCGGCCGGCTGGCGGGTGGCGTACCTGGTCATCGCCGGCTTCTTCCTGCTCACCCTGCTGGCGGTGCTGGCGGTCGTGCCGGAGGTCGCCGCGGCGGTCGACGGCTCGCCGGCGGCCGAGCTGCGGGCGCTGCGGACCTCGCAGGTCTGGCTGGTCGCCGCGACCGGCGCTGTCGGTTTCGCCGGCTTCTTCGCGGTGAACACCTACATCGCGCCGGTCACCACCGACGTCACCGGTCTCTCCGCCGCGACGGTGCCGTGGGCCCTGGTGGCGGTGGGTCTCGGGATGACCGTCGGCAATGCCCTGGGCGGTTGGTTGGCGGACCGCGACCTGCGGCGCAGCATGGTCATCGGCTTCGTGGCGATGATCGTGAGCATCGCCGTGTTCAGCCTCGTGGCGTCGACCCGCGTCGGTCTGTTCGTGGGCGCGTTCCTGGTCGGCGCGACCAGCCTCTATCTCGGTCCGGTCCTCCAGGCGCGCCTGATCACCGTCGCACCGGGAGCGCAGCTGATGGGCGCGGCGCTCAACCAGTCGGCAATGAACATCGCGAACAGCCTCGGCGCCGCCCTGGGCAGCGTTGCCATCGCCGCCGGCCTCGGTTACCTCGCGCCGGCCCGGGTGGGCGTCGTCCTGGCGGTCGTCGGGTTGGTCCTGGGGCTGGTCAGCTTCGCCGTCGGACGACGACAGCGGGTGCGCGTCCCGGCCACCGTCTGACAACCCCCCGGGCGGGTCCCGGCCATCCTCGCGGTTCGAGGTGGCCGGGCCGCCCCGGGGGACGCCGTCAGAAGTCGTCCACCGTGACCGTCACCCGGTCGGTGCTCGACTTCCAGTTCGGCACGTTGATCACCTCATGGCCACCACCGCGTTGACCCACGGTGATCCGCACCAGGCCGAGGTGTGCCGGCGTCGCCGGGATGAAGACGTCCATGCCGGTGATGAAGGTCTGGCTGAAGAACTCCGGCAGCGGGGCCGTCAGGTCCGTCACGCCATCGCTGCCGTCGTCGAAGGCGAAGATGCCGATCGTCCGCTTGGCGCGCGGGGTGTTCGCCGCGTTCAGGACATCCCTGCCGTTGATCCAGAGCCGGTCACCGGCGTCGCCCTGGTCGCCCCACCACTCCTTCTGCCGTTGGATGGTGAGCGCCGTGTGCCGGTCGCTGGTGTCGACCAGGGCGCTGAGGCCCTCGCCCGGCACGCTGGTCGCGAGGCGGACGAACGAGTCCGAGCGCAGGAACGGCTGGAAGTAGAAGTGGTGCGTCGCCGCGCCGGGGCGCACGATGGCGAACTCGTAGCGGGCCGTGGCGAGCACCGGGAGCGGGCCGAACGAGCCGTCGCCACCGAGCGACAGCCGATGCGCGGGCCGGTGTGACAGCCGGCCGCCGGTCAGCGGGCTGACCGGGTAGACCTCAAGCGTGGCACCGGTGACGCCGACGTTGCTCGGGAAGAGCACGGCGCGTCCGGAGACCAGGGCGGTGCCGAAGAGCTGGGGCACGATCCGCGTCGTGTGCGGCGCGCGGCCCCGCAGGAATCGGAAGACCTCGGTGAACGACTCCGCCGACGACACGGTCTGGGTGTGCGACTGGTCCGACAGGTGCACGTTGGTCGCGCCGACGATGGCGCGGGCCGGGTCGCCCTCGCCCCAGATCGCCAGGGTGGGCACACCACCCGGCGGGGCGGCGGCGGTGCGCCCGTCCAGGTTGACGTAGTGCGCGACC
>NZ_JAGPXZ010000235.1:0-7803 GCF_018070305.1 Micromonospora sp. M51
GGACTGCTCACCGCGTACCCCGGTGAGACAGTGGTGGTCGTCTCGCACGTCTCGCCGATCAAGCTGGTGCTGCGCGACGCCCTCGCGGCCGGCGACGGTTTCCTGCACCGGCTCTTCCTGGACGCGGCCGGCATCTCGGTGCTCGACATGTGGCCCGACGGCGGCGTGGCCGTGCGGACGGTCAACGACACCGCCCACCTCGCCGCGCTCTGATCAGCGGCGGTCGGGGCTCACCGGCTCGTCCGGTCCTGCCCTGGCCGGGCCGGTTGCCCGGCGGTGCCTCTGCGGTGCAGCCACCGCAGCAGGTAGAGGGTCGGCAGGGCGAGACCGGCCCAGAGCAGCGCCAGCGCCAGCCGGATCAGGCCGGGCATCTCGCCGTCGAGCGCGAGCCCGCCCAGCAGCAGGGTCACGGCGACGAACCAGACCAGCAGGATCGCGCTGTTGGCCCGGGGGGAGCGGGGTCGGCGGCTCACGTCGCCGCCTCCGCGCCAGGCCCGTTCCGCAGCAGGCGCTGCGGGTCGCGCAGCACCTCACCAACCCGGTGGTCGCCGATCGGCAACGAATCCAGCAGTGCCTGCCGGGCCTGGTCGACCTCGCGGCCGGCCGCCCGAATGGTCTCGGCGACCAGGTCACCGAGGGTCAGGTTGTCGACCGTGCGACGGGCGCGGGGGTCGATCCGGACGGTGAGCAGCTCCCGGTTGCCGGACATCTCGACTGTCACTTCCCCGTCGGGCGACGAGACCACGTGCCTCCGGTCGGCGGCCTGCTCGGCGAACTCCACGGTCGCGGTGATGAGCGCGTTCATCTGTCGGGTCAACGCGCCCAGATCGGGACGCCCCATCAGCTGGCCCTCCCCGCCGCAGTGCGGAACTCGTCCAGGGCCTGCCGCAGGCTGACCGCCTGGTCCACCCCGTCGTTTCCGGTGATCTCCTGAAGTCGCTCGCCGAGCACTGCGGCGAGTCGCGTCTGGGCTTCGCGGACCGCCTCCACGCAGGCGTTGCCGAGCGCGTCCGCGTCGAGGTCCCGAATGGCCTGTGGGCTGATGTACACCCCGGCGACCTCCCCGTCGCCGGTCACCCGGACGGTCACCGTGCCCGTCCCGTCGCTGGCGGAGACGCTCTCCTCCCGCAGCGACGCCACCCGTTCGTTGAGCTCGTTCACCCGGCTCTGGACCTGCCGCAGCGACGCCTCCGTGTAGCCCTGCCGCTGGGCCTCCCGCGCCGCCGCCGCAATCGCCTCCGCGTCCCCCGTCACCGCGTCTCCCACCTGCTCGGATCACCGATCTCGATCTTCAACGACTCGGGCAGCTGGACGCTGCGGGTATCGATCTTCCCGGCCTGGTCGGCGAACTTGTTGGCGAGGGCGTCGTTTGCGTCGCCGAGGCTCTTCGCCGACTGCCATACCAGCAACGCGAAACCCACCAGGAGGCCGATGACAGCGACCGCGAAGCCCGCCCAGGCCACGAAGATCGCCACCTTGACCGCGGGCGACACCGGACCGGAGGCGTTCGCCGCGATCGCACCACCGATGGCGGCGGCCGTGCCGACCAGGAAGGCCGCCAGCGTGGTGCTGACCCCGACGGCCATCTGCGCGCAGTACGAATCCATCAGCGCGCAGGTCTGGGTCAGCCGATCCAGGGCGGGCAACAGGTCGCCGGTGGCGAACGCGTGGAACTGGCGGGCAGCCGAGTCGTCCCAGTAACCGTTCACCTTCTCGATCTGGCTGAGCAGCTGCGCGTGCATGCTGTCGTAGGTGTTCTTCAGCTCGCCCCAGGTGCCCGAGTTGCCGAACCACGGCTCCGGGTCGACCACGTTCGGCATCACCAGCAGGGCGGTCACCGACGCCGCCGCCATCCCCGACCCGGACGGTTCGAGGGCGACGATCAACGCGCTCGTCGCGGCCACCACGAGACCACGCATCAGGAACGTGTCGAAGGCGTCGCTGTCCGGATCGGTCCACGATCCCTCGTCCCAGCCGGACACCCCGTGCTCCTCTCAGTTGTGCGGGGACCGGAAGCCGTCGGCCTGGTCGGCCTCCAACTGGTCGTAGTGCCCGGCGACCCGGTGCAACGCCGTGCCGATCGCCTCGAACGTCTCGCGCAGGGTGGCCGTCACCGCGCCCACGGCGGAGAGGGACCGTTCGTAGTCGTCGACGGCGGACAACGCGAACAGGGGGAACGCCTCCGACGGCATCTCCAACCCGGACAGGGCCCAGTTGGTCTGCTGGTCCAGCTCGTCGGCGTAGGTGCTGAAGGACGTGCCCAACGCCCGCATGGCCTCGACTTCGTACCGCGACACGGTGATCACCCCGCAACCCTTGGTCGCCATCAGGCTAGTAGGCAGGCACCGTCTGCGCTGTCCCGTGCCGGCGGGGCGTCATTCGGCGCACCACACTCGCCGCTCGGCGCACGACGCGCCTGACGGGTCACGTGACGCACGCCACAAAGCCGTAGCCTCCGGCCGTTACATCGAGATCCACGACTCCCCGGAGGTGTGTCAGATGGCTGCACCCGAACCGGAGGCGCCCACCACCACGGCGCCGACCAGGGCGAAGGACCACAGCCCCTGGAACTGGTTGCTGTTCATCCCCATCGTGGTGCCGCTGGTCCCGGTCTTCTTCAATGGCGACTCGCCCCGGGTCTTCGGCTTCCCGCGTTTCTACTGGCTGCAACTGGCCTTCATCCTGCTCGGCGTCGGCACCACCACGTTGGTCTACCAGATGACAAAGAAGCGGGGAGGTCACTGATGTGGCGGGACCATCTCACCGAGATCATCGTCTTCTCGTTCCTGTTCCTCCTGGTCAGCGTGATGGGCTTCGTGGCCGCCCGGTGGCGGGCACCGAAGGACATGGCGCACCTGGACGAGTGGGGGTTGGGTGGGCGCAGCTTCGGCGGCTGGATCACCTGGTTCCTGGTCGGCGGTGACCTCTACACCGCGTACACCTTCGTGGCGGTGCCGGCGTTGATGTTCGGTGCCGGTGCGGCCGGGTTCTTCGCCGTGCCGTACACCATCGTCATCTACCCGCTGGTCTTCCTGGTGCTGGTGCGGCTCTGGTCGGTGTCGCACCGGCACGGCTTCGTCACGCCGGCCGACTTCGTCCGCAACCGGTTCGACTCGCCGGTGCTGGCGCTGCTGATCGCGATCACCGGCATCGTCGCCACCATGCCGTACATCGCGTTGCAGCTGGTCGGCATCGAGGCGGTGCTCAAGACGATGGGCGTCACCGGCGACAACGCGCTGGCCCGGCACCTGCCGATCATCATCGCGTTCGCCATCCTGGCCGCGTACACGTACCAGTCGGGGTTGCGCGCGCCGGCGCTGATCGCGTTCGTCAAGGACAGCCTGATCTACATCGTGATCCTGGTGGCGGTCGTCTACCTGCCGTACAAGCTGGGCGGCTGGGGTGACATCTTCGCCGCCGCGGACGCGAAGTTCGACGCCACGCCCAACCCGAACGACGGCATCCTGCTCAACGGCAACAACCAGCTTCAGTACGTGACGTTGGCGTTCGGCTCGGCGTTGGCGCTCTTCCTCTACCCGCACAGCATCACCGGTGTGCTGGCCAGCCGGAACCGTGACGTGATCAAGCGGAACATGTCGGCGTTGCCCGCGTACAGCCTGTTGCTCGGGTTGATCGCGCTGCTCGGCTACATGGCGATCGCGGCCGGTGTGAAGCCGCTGCCCGGCGCCAAGGAGGGCACTGTCGACAGCAACACCGTCGTGCCGCTGCTCTTCGACCAGCAGTTCCCGGACTGGTTCGCCGGTGTCGCGTACGCGGCGATCGGCATCGGCGCGCTGGTGCCCGCGGCGATCATGTCGATCGCGGCGGCGAACCTGTTCACCCGCAACATCTACAATGAGTACCTGAAGCGGGACGCCTCCCCGGCCCAGGAGGCGAACGTCTCGAAGATCACCTCGCTGGTGGTGAAGGTCGGCGCGGTGGCCTGCATCGTGTTCCTCGATCCGCAGTTCTCCATCGACCTCCAGCTGATCGGCGGCGTGATCATCCTGCAGACGCTGCCGGCGGTGGCGCTGGGCCTCTACACCCGCTGGTTCCACCGCACCGGCCTGATCGTCGGCTGGGCGGTCGGCATGGGGTTGGGCATGTGGATGCTCTACCAGGTGGCCAGCCCGACCCGGAAGCACTTCGGTGGCTCGGCGTTCCCGCTGTCGGAGTTCGGGTTCGACACCACCAAGACGATCTACGTGGGCATCGTGGCGGTGGCGGTGAACCTGGCCGTGGCGGCGCTGGTGACGCTTGCGCTGCGGGCCGCGAAGGTCGAGGAGGGGGTCGACGGCACCGAGCCGGACGACTACTTCGCCGACGAGGGCGACCCTCGGGTCACCCCGGGCACCGAGCGCGACGCCGACTCGGCCCGCGAGCCGGTCGCCTGACACCGCTGATACGCCCGGGTGCCGACGTCGGTCGGTGCCCGGGCGTATCTGTGCCCAGGCCATCGTCTGGGTCTGGTCGTCTCGGGGTGGTCGTCTCGGGTCGTTGCTGTGGAAGGCGTTGTCGCGGGGGCAGTGAGGTGCCTTCAGATGCTGTAGAGCTGATGTCGCAAACGAATCAGGCACCCTCCACCATGGGCAGGAAGCGAGGGCGGGGTCAGCAAGGGCTGCCAGGCCGGGCCGGCGACGGCTCAGGGCTGTGGCCGGACCGCTGGCCCGATTCCCCGCAGGGCGAGGGTCAGCAGTTGTTCCGCCTTGGCCGCGCCCATCGGTTGTGCCGCGAGTGAGATGCCGTTGGCGAGGATCATCAGGTCGGCCATGGTGATGTCGGGTCGTACCGATCCCTCGTCGACGGCTCGGCGGAGCAGTGGTTCACCGGCGGCGACGAGCGTCGCGCCGCAGGTCTCGGACTCCTCGGCGGGTTCGTTCAGGAGCGAGTCCGCGAGGCCGCGGGTCGTCGTGGCGTACCCGGTCACCTCGTGCAGCCAGGTCGTCAGCGCGTCGAGCGCGTCCGACGCGGCGAGCAGATCTCCGGCGCGCGCCGCCAGGTTGCGGACACATCCGCCGAAGACCGCCTGGAGCAGCGACCACCGGGTGGGGAAGTGCCGGTGCAGGGTCGCCGAACCGACCCCGGCGGATCGGGCGATCTCCTCCAGCGAGGCGTACGCGCCGTCGCGGGCGATCGCCTCGGACGCCGCCGTGACGATGAGGTCGTAGTTGCGCTTCGCGTCCGCTCTCATGGCCCGCCTTGCAGAAATGGGGTGGTCCCCCGTATCGTAGCCGACGAAAAGTGGGGGGACACCCCACTTGTTTCGTTGGAGGCATCATGGCTGTTCTCGTCATCGGCGCGACGGGCAAGCAGGGCGGGGCCACGGCCCGAGCGCTGCTCGACCGTGGCGTCCCGGTCCGCGCCCTGGTCCGCGATCCCGGCGCCGACAGCGCTCAAGCCCTGCGGGAACGGGGCGCCGAACTGGTCACTGGCAACTTGGACGACGCCGACTCGCTGCTCGCCGCGGCATACGGGATGGACGGCCTCTTCTCCATCCCGTACCCGGACGTGACGGACATGCAGGGCGACGCCGAGGTGACCCGCGGCCGCAACGTCGTCGAGGCGGCGCGCCGCGCCGGCGTGGCGCACGTCGTGCACAGCAGCGTCTCGGGTGCCGGGGACTTCCACCGCAACCAGCCCGGCTGGGCCGAGGGTCGGTGGGACACGCACTACTGGGAGAGCAAGGCGGCCGTCGACGAGATGGTGCGCTCCGGTGGCTTCGCGCACTGGACCATCCTGAAGCCCTCGACCTTCATGGAGAACCTGCTCGGCTGGTCCTACCTCTTCGGCGACTGGTCCAGCGGCACGATCATCACCGGCTTCGCCGAAGACACGCGGATGCCGTGGGTCGCCGTCGACGACATCGGCGAAGCCGCCGCGCTCGCGTTCACCAACCCGGGGAAGCTCGACGGCCTGGACGTCGAACTCGCCGGCGACCTGCTCACCATGACCGAGATCGCGGCCATCCTGAGTGAGGTCACCGGCCGGGCGGTTACCGCTCCCGTGCTCACCCCGCAGGAGGCTGTCGAGCGCGGCCTGCTGCCCGCCATGGTCAAGGCGGTCGAGCAGATCAACGAGAACGGAAGCCCGGCCCGTCCGGAGATGGCCCGCGCCCTCGGCCTGCCCACCACCGACTTCCGCGCCTGGGCGCGCCGAACGTTCTCCTGAAACCCGGCCGGGCTCGGCGGGTGGCCGGGCGGGCTCGGCGGGTTCACCGTCAAGATCGTGCTCGATCCTTGTTGTAGTGCTCTCGGACCGCGAGGGATGCCACTACAACCAGGATCTTGCGCGATCTTGGTGGTGGCACAGGTGTCGCGGGTCGTTCAGCGGGGGCGGTTGCGGTTTATCAGGGCCTGGTTGAGGCGGCCCAGGAGGGCGGCGAGGGTGGCGCGGTCCTCGGCGCTCCAGTCGGCCAGCATGTCGCCGTAGAGCCGGGTGCGGGCGGCCTGGACGGCGGCCATCCGCTGCAGGCCGGCCGGGGTGGGGGAGATGACGGTGCCGCGGCCGTCGGACGGGTCCGGGGTACGGGTGATCAGGCCGTCGCGCTGCAGCGCTGACACCTGCCGGGTGACGGTGGAGCCGTCCAGGTTGAGTCGGGCGGCGAGCGCCGAGACGTTCTGCGGGCCGGCGTCGGCCAGGTGGCGCAGGATGACGTACGCCGCGCGGTCCAGCACCCGGTGCTCGGCGGTGCCGGTGGCCCGCCTTGTGGCCTCGCCGAAGCGCATCAGCAGGGCGACCTCGGTCTCGATCTGGCCGAGGGTGCTCTCGTCACTGTCGTCGCTCATAGCTGTATGATACAGAATAAGTACCTGTACAATACAGCTATCTGAGGAGTCGGAGTGGATCGGCGTTCCGAACCGAACCGCAGTGCCATCTACGCCACCACCCTGGTGGCCTTCCTCGCCATCGCCGGCATCGCCGTCGTCGACCCGATCCTGCCGGCCATCGGCGACGCGATCGGCGTCACCGCCTGGCAGGTCGAACTGCTGTTCACCGCGTACATCGCGGTCATGGCCCTCGGCATGATCCCGGCGACGCTGGCCAGCGGCCGGTTCGGCTTCAAACCGGTGCTCATCACCGGCGTCTCCGTGGTCGGCCTCGCCGCGATCCTCGCCTCGTTCAGCGACAACATCGTGCAGCTCTCCGTGCTGCGCGGCGTCTGGGGGCTGGGCAACGCGATGTTCTTCGCCACCGCCATGGTGGTGCTGGTCAACCTGGCCATCGACCGGGAATGGGTGGTCGGCCTCTTCGAAACCGCCCTCGGCCTCGGCTTCGCCGTCGGACCGCTGATCGGTGGCCTGCTCGGCGAGATCAGCTGGCGGCTGCCGTTCTTCGTCTGCGGCGTCTTCATGGTCCTCGCCCTCGGCGTGGCCTCCCGCAAACTCCGCGAACCCACCAACCGGCAGGCCCCGGTACGCCTCGGCCAGATCTTCAGCACCTACCGCCGGCCGGCGTTCATCGCCCTCTGCGCGGTCACCGCCGCGTACAACTTCGTGTTCTTCGTGGTGCTCGGCTACACGCCGCTCTTCCTCGGCCTGGACATCATCCCGCTGGGGCTCGCGTTCACCGGCTGGGGTCTCGGCCTGGCCACCGGCATCCTGGTCATCGGTCACCGGCTGGCCCACCGCATCGGCGCGGTACAGACCGTCGGCGTGGCCATCGCCGGCCTGCTGGTCTGCATGGTCCTCTTCGCCACCTCCAGCAGCACCGCCGAGGCGCTCGTGGTGCTGGTGCTCGCCGGCCTCTGCATGGGGCTCGCCAACGCCAACCTCACCGACCTGGCGCTCGGCCTCGGCTCCAGTG
>NZ_JAGPXZ010000236.1:0-7803 GCF_018070305.1 Micromonospora sp. M51
GGCCAGGAACTTCGTGCGGGCCACCCCCACCGTGATCGGCAGGTGGACCTGGTCGCGGACCTCCCGGCGCAGCCGTTCGGCGATCTCGGCCGGTGGCCCGACCAGCCGCCCCAGCCCACCCACGTCGAGGAACGCCTCGTCGATGGAGAGCCCCTCGACCAGCGGCGTGGTCTGCCGGAAGATCTCGAAGACCGCGCGGCTCGCCGCCGTGTACGCCGACATCCGGGGCGGCACCACTATCGCGTCCGGGCAGAGCCGACGCGCCTGCTGGCCGCCCATCGCGCTGCGGACACCCCGCGCCTTCGCCTCGTAGCTGGCCGCGAGCACCACCCCACCACCGACGATCACCGGTCGGCCCCGCAGGCGCGGGTCGTCGCGCTGCTCGACCGAGGCGTAGAACGCGTCCAGGTCGGCGTGCAGGATGCTGGCGCCGGGCGACACGTACACATGTTCGCATGGCGCCCGGCCGATGCGGCAGTGAGCTGGGCGAACGCCCGATCAGTCGAGGCAGAATTCGTTGCCCTCGGGATCGGCCATGATGAGGTGACCGGCGGCCAACGGGGGAGTGGGCTCGTGCCGGCCGAGGCGCTTCGCGCCGTGCGAGACGAGCCGTTCGGCCTCCGTCTCCAGGGCCGCCATCCGCGCGTCACCGGTCAGCCCGGGGGCGGCCCGGACGTCGAGGTGGACGCGATTCTTCACCTGCTTGCGTTCCGGCACCCGCTGGAAGAACAGCCGTGGTCGCGCGCCCTCGGGGTCGACCACCGCCGACGCGTCGTTGCGGTTCTCCGGCGGCACACCCATCGCCTCCAGCGCCTGGTCCCAGGATTCGAAGTCTCCGGGTGGGGCCTGCACCTGGTAGCCGAGCACCTCGGCCCAGAACGTGGCCAACCGGGCCGGGTCGGCGCAGTCGAACGTGATCTGCACGTCGCGGATCACGGCGGATCCCTGGTGTCTGATCTGGTCGGTCATGAACTGAGCCTCTCGCGGATAGCGGACAGGATTGTTCCGCTATCCGTGCAACGATCGACGAATGACCGTCGAGGCGACGACCGAGCGGGTGCTGCGCCTGCTGGCGCTGCTGCAACGACGACCGTCCTGGACGGCCGCCGAACTCGCCGTCGAGCTGGGGGTCACCGGTCGTAGCGTGCGCCGCGACGTGCAGCGCCTGCGGACGCTCGGTTACCCCGTGCACGCCGTCTCGGGCGTTGGCGGCGGCTACCAACTCGGTGCGGGCACCCGGCTGCCGCCGTTGCTCCTCGACGACGAGGAGGCGATCGCCACGGCGGTCTCGCTGCGGCTGGCCTCCGGCGGCACCGTCGCCGGGGCGGGCGAGGCGGCGCTACGGGCACTCGCGAAGCTCGACCAGGTGATGCCGTCGCGGCTGCGCGCCGAGGTGCGGGCGGTGCACGGCGCCACCGACACCCTCATCGGCCCGGTCGCCGAGATCGACGCGGAGCTGCTGGTGACGCTGGCCCGCGCCTGCCGGGACGGGGTGCGCGTTCGGTTCGACTATCCCGGCCGGGGCGCCGGGGGCCAGGAACGGACTGTCGAACCGATCCGGATGGTCACCACCGGCCGCCGCTGGTATCTGATGGCCTGGGACGTCGACCGCGACGACTGGCGGACGTTCCGGCTGGACCGGATGCGGGCGGTGGTGGCGACCACCTGGCGGTTCCGGGCCCGCGAGCACCCCGATCCGGTGGCCTTCGTGCAGCGGGCGGTGACCGGGGCGCCGTACCGGTACCTCGCCCGGGTGCGCGTGCACGCCCCGGCCGACCAGCTGCGCGAGGTGGTCCCGCCCCAGGTGGGACGGGTCGAGGACGATCGTGACGGGTGGTCGGTGCTGGTCCTCGGCGGCGACAGCCTGGACTGGCTCGCCGCGCACCTCGCCCGGCTGAGCTACGAGGTCGAGGTGTTGGAGCCTGCCGAGCTGCGCGAGGCCGCGGGCCGGCTGGCCCGTCGCCTCGCGGTGCTGGCCGGTGCGACGTCGGAGCCCGACGCGCGGTGACGCAGCGTGTAGTGCCGCAGCGACACCGGGCCGCCGTCGGGAGCGGTCCACGGCGCCGTGCTCGTGCCGACGCACCGCCATCCCGCGCGCTCGTACAGCGCGACGGCCGCGGTGTCACCGGCGGCCACCTCCAGCACCAGGTCCGTCGCGCGGGTGGCCGCCCACCGGCGGGCCCGGTCCAGCAGCGCGCTGCCCAGCGCCAACCCCCGGGCTTTCGGCACCACGAAGAGACGGGCGACCTCGGCCGTCGGCGGGGCCAGCGGCCCGCCCGCCGGGTCGGGCAGCCGGTGCACGGAGATGTGACCCACGACGGCAGCGTCGTCATCGACTGCCACCCAGGCCCGCGCCGGCTGCGGCTCGCGGAGCCAGCGGTGCGGGTCGGCGGGCCAGTTCAGCGGGTACCTGTCGACCCGGTGAACCTCGGCGAGCGCCGCGACGCAGCCGTCCAGGTCGGTGGCGCGCCGCCGGCGGATGCCCGGTGGGTTCACAGGTCGTCGAACGGGCTGGCGTAGCGGAACTCGCCCCGGATCGACTCGTTCCAGGCGTGCAGTGGCCGAGCCATGAAGTACTGCGGCCCCCACGGCTGCGGCGGGGTGACACCCAGCTCGACGGCCGGCCGGAACCCGAAACGCGGGTAGTAGTCGGGGTGCCCGAGCAGCACCACCAGCGGCTCGTCCCGCGCGTCGGCCGCGCCGAGCACCGCGTGCATCAACGCGCTGCCGACGCCGCGCCGCTGCCAGTCCGGCAGCACTCCCAGCGGCCCCAGGCCCAGCGCCACCGCCGCGCCGCCTACCAGGCCGCGGGTGGCCACCACGTGACCGACCACCTGGCCGTCCGAATCGACCGCCACCAGGGAGTACGCGGGCAGCCAACCCTCGTCGGCGCGGAGCGCGTCGACGAGCGTCGCCTCGACCGGTACGCCGTCACCGCCATCGGCCTTGGCGAAGGCCGCGGAGTGCACCGCGCGAATCGCGTCGACGTCGGCGGGTGTCTCGCGTCTGATCAGCACCGCGCCACCATAGACGCGGTGAGTTGCCGGCTCCACGCGTTTATCGCCGGCACCGATCTGCCGGCGGTCGTCGTGGACGGCGGTCGTGGTGGGTGGTGGTCGCCGGTGGCCGGCGGTCGTGGTGGCCGGCGGGCGGCACTTCGCGGACATGGCGGGGAGACGCTTGATGTCTGTGAGTCATCATGATGACTCACAGACATCAAGCTCAGCCGACGGCGGTGGCTGACGGCGGGGCGCTGCCGCCCTGCGGCGCCTCCGGGACCATCAGTCGGATGATCTCCGCCCGGTCGGCGGGCGAGGGCAGCCCCCATTCCGGCCGGTAGCCGTACACCTCGTGCAGTGGCGTGGAGCTGGTGCGGCCGTCCAGGATCTCCACGGCGTCGGTGCCGATCAGGCCGGGGTGTTCGACGCCGCAGGCCTCGGCGACCTTGGTCAGGTCCCGGCGCAGGGTCCGCACGTAGTTGGCCGCCCGGACCGACTTCGACGCCGGGTCCAGGCCACGGGCGAGCCACGCGTTCTGTGTGGCGACACCGGTCGGGCAGGTGTCGGTGTGGCACTTCTGCGCCTGGATGCAGCCGATCGACAGCATCGCCTCCCGACCGACGTTGACCAGGTCGCAGCCGAGCGCGAACGCCACGATGGCGTTGTCCGGCAGGCCGAGCTTGCCGGCGCCGACGAAGACCACCTGCTCGTGCAGGCCGTGCTCGGCGAAGATCTTGTACACCCGGGAGAAGCCCTGCTGGAACGGGAGCGACACGGAGTCGGTGAAGATCAGCGGTGCGGCGCCGGTGCCGCCTTCACCGCCGTCGATCGTCACGAAGTCCACACCACGGCCGGTGTCCCGCATCAGGGTGGCCAGCTCCTGCCAGAAGCCCAGGTCACCCACGGCCGACTTGATGCCGACCGGCAGACCTGTCTCGGCGGCCAGCAGCTCCACCCAGTCGAGCAGGCTGTCGCAGTCGGAGAACTCGGCGTGCCGGGACGGGCTGACGCAGTCCTGACCGGCCGGGATGCCCCGGGTGGCGGCGATCTCGGCGGACACCTTCGCCCCGGGCAGCAACCCACCGAGGCTCGGCTTGGCGCCCTGGCTCAGCTTGATCTCCAACGCCTTGACCGGGGCCCCGGCGACCAGGTCCCTCAGCCGGTCGAGGCTGAACCGGCCGTGCTCGTCGCGGCAGCCGAAGTACGCCGTGCCGAGTTGGAAGACCAGCTCACCACCGTTGCGGTGGTACGGCGACAGGCCGCCCTCACCGGTGTTCTGCAGGCAGCCGGCGAGGGCCGCACCCTTGTTGAGCGCGGTGACGGCGTTGCCGGACAGCGAGCCGAAGCTCATCCCGGAGATGTTGACGACCGACTCGGGGCGGAACGCCCGGGCCCGCCCCCGTGCCGCGCCGAGCACCTTCGCGCAGGGCAACCGCACATCGTGCCCGGCGGCCGGTGACGACGGCGGCACGGCACGGCCGAACGTGCGGTGCTTGATGATCGGGTACCCGGGGGTGTACTCGATGTCGTTGTCCGTACCGAAACCGAAGTAGTTGTTCTCCTGCTTGGCCGACGCGTACACCCAGCGGCGCTGGTCGCGGGTGAACGGCCGCTCCTCGTTGTTGCCGGCCACGATGTACTGCCGAAGCTCCGGCCCGATCGTCTCCAACAGATAACGGGCGCGGCCGAGGATCGGGAAGTTGCGCAGCAGCGCGTGATCGCGCTGGATCAGGTCCCGCGCGGCGAGCGCCGCGACGGCGGTGGCGACGGCGGGTACGGCTCGACGGGCCCAGGTCATGCCCGGGAGTCTTTCCGCCCGGACGGCGGATCAAACCGGTGAGCTGGCTGGTGGCGGTGCGGGTGCGCCCCACACCGCCACCCCGTGCTCAGCGGTGCCGGAACGACTCGCGGACCGATCCGCCGACGACAGCGCACCACGTGCTCGTGCTGAGCTTGCCGTTGCGCGGCAGCCCGTGCAGCGCCTGAAGGTCCTGCACCGCGCTCCGGGTGGCGTGGTCGTACGCCCCGGTCACGGTGACCGCGTACCCCTTGGTGGCGAGGATTTCCTGCACGGCAGTCACCGGCGCTCCGCTGGCGTGCTGGTCCAGCTCCGGCACCAGGGTTTCCCAGGTCGGGGTGGTGAGAGTGGCGTCCACGTCCACAGCGATGCCGTTGCGGGCCTGCCAGTCCTGCACGGCCGCGACGGTCGCGGCGTCGAACGTGCCGCTGACGGTCACCGGGTAGCCCCGGAAGGCGAGCAGGTGCTGCACCACCCGGACCGAGGGGGAGTTGACGAAGCGCCACAGGTCCGGCCAGCGGCGCGCCGGCACGTCACCGAGCGTGGTGCCGAGGGCGGCGTGCACGCGCCGCCGCAGCTCGGGGAACTGCCGGTAGAAGGCCGCGCCCGGGCACTCGGTGGTGCGGAAGTCCCAGTGGCCGAAGATGTCGTGCGCGTGCAGCCCGTACTGCCGGCAGATCGCGACGCAGAGCTTGACCAGCGAGTCGGTCAATGCCTTCGGCGGGGTCTCGGTGACGTAGGTGCCCTCGTTCTCGATGCCGATCGCCCGGCCGTTCTCACCCGGGCAGTGCGCCGAGATCATCTGCCGGTCGCCGGCTTCGAGCCGTTCCAGGCTGCCTCGGCGGCCCTCCAGCACGTAGCCGCCGCGGCTCACCGTGAAGTGCTGGCCGGTGTCCGACCAGCCGTTGCCGTCGATGTGCAGGTCCTGGCAGTCGTGGGCGAGCTTCACCGCCTGCTCACGGGAGTAGTCGGTGACGTTCGGGAACGCCATGTGGTGCACGATGATCTTGTTGGTGGCGATGGCGCTCACCGACAGCGGATCCTTCGGCGGGCGGGCGGCCCACTCGTCACAGCTGATGATCCAGTCCAGGTCGGTGCCCGGCGCGGCCTGCGCTGCGCCCGGGAAGGCGAGTTCGCTCCCGACGACGGCGACCGTGGCGGCGCCGAGACCGGCCCGCAGCAGCGTCCGGCGATCCACTTCGGAATGGTCGACGTGCATGGCATCTCCTCCTGCGGCCGACGGCGGGGATGAAAAGTAGCTCCAGTGGCCGCACGTACTCCGGAGAATATTGCCAATACTCGCCCGCGCGCTAGAGGGCCGGCAGAGCTCGTGATCACCGGTGTTTCCGCGCGCCGGGTCGGGGGTAGGTCGGGGCAGACCGATCCGGCTGCCCCTTAAGGAATGACCAGATGAGTGACAACGTCAGCGACGCGGTGGGCGACGCGCTCCGCTCGGTGATGCTCTTCCTGCCCAAGGCCGTCGCCTTCCTGGCGATCCTGGTGGCCGGATGGCTGATCGCCAAGGCGGTACTGACGATCGTGGAGAAGGTCCTCGAACGGGTGGGCTTCGACCGCGCCGTCGAACGCGGCGGCATCCGCCGCGCGTTGAGTCGCTCCCGGTACGACGCCAGCGACATCGTCGCGAAGCTCGCCTACTACGCGGTGCTGCTGTTCACCCTCCAGCTCGCCTTCGGCATCTGGGGGCCGAACCCGATCTCCGACCTGCTCGGTGCGGTCATCTCGTGGCTGCCCCGGGCCTTCGTCGCGATCGTCATCGTCGTGGTCGCCGCCGCCATCGCCAACGCGGTCAAGGACATCATCAGCGGCGCGCTCGGCGGCCTGTCGTACGGCCGGGCGCTGGCCACCATCGCCTCGGTGTTCATCCTCGGCCTCGGCGTCATCGCCGCGCTGAACCAGATCGGGGTGGCCACCGCGGTCACCACTCCGGTGCTGATCGCCGTGCTGGCCACGATTGGCGGCATCCTCGTCGTCGGTGTCGGCGGCGGCCTGATCCGTCCGATGCAGAGCCGTTGGGAGTCGTGGCTGACCCGCGCCGAGCGGGAGTCGCGGCTGATCGCCGAGCACGCGCAGGCGTACCGGGCCGGCCGTCGCGACGCCGAGGCGGAACTGGCCCGCGCGTCGGCCCCCACCAGCGACCCGGAGGCCACCCAGGTGGTGACCCGGCCCGCCGACACCGACGCCACCCAGGTCGTGCGCTTCCCGGTCAGCTCTGGAACCGACGACACCACCCAGGTGGTCAGCCGCTCGGCCGACCCCGACGTCACGCAGGTGGTGGGTGCCGGTGCCGACTCCGACACGACCCAGGTGGTCACCGGCGGCACCGACCGCGCGGTGCCCGGGCAGCGCACCAGCGACGACAGCGAGACCACCACTGTCATTCCGCCGGTCGACCGGCGCTGACATCCGGCGTTACGGCGGGGCGGGATCGACCTGATCCCGCCCCGCCTCGCGTTCTGCGCACCGCCTCGCCTACCCGGCCCGGTTCGCGCTGCCCGGCACGCCGAAAGCGCTGGCCGCCACCGCGCCGGTTGTCTAGCATCGCGGGCATGACCTGGCGACATTGATCCACCGGCCTAGGCCGATCCCGTGGGCCACCACGGGCACCGCACGTCCGGTGTCCGTCTCCACTCCCACGGGAAGGCCCCATGATCTCCATCGTCTCGCGCGTGCCCGACCCGGCGGTCCGCCGGCTGACGGCGACCCTCTACGGGTACGCGTTCCTCAGCGACCTTGTCCTGCTCTACCCGCTGTACGTGGTGTTCTTCGCCGACACCGGGCTGTCGGTGGGGCAGATCGCGTCGCTGTTCGTCATCTGGTCGGCCGCCGGCATCCTGTTCGAGGTGCCCTCCGGCGCGTGGGCCGACGTGCTGTCCCGCCGGCTGCTGCTGTGCCTCGCCCCGCTGGTGGCCGCCGCCGGTTTCGCGCTCTGGGTGCTGCTGCCGTCGTACCCGGCGTTCGCTGGTGGTTTCCTGCTCTGGGCCGGCG
>NZ_JAGPXZ010000237.1:0-7802 GCF_018070305.1 Micromonospora sp. M51
AGCGGCAGACCCTCGATCGGCCGGATGTGCACCCGGGGGCCGGCGATGTCGGTGAGCTGCGGGGCGACCACCAGGTCGACACCGGAACCCTCCAGTTGCCAGGCCAGCCGCCGCAGCTCACCCGGCTCGGCGCTGGCCGACCCGCAGACGGCGATGGTGTCCCCGCCGACCTCACGGACCAGGGCCAGCACGTCTCGGCCGGAGTAGACCGGCACCGGGGTCGGCATCCCCCGGGCCGCCGCGTACCCGTTGGTGATGTGGATGGCGACGGGCATCAGCCCGGCGGACGGGCTGCGGGTGACCGCCGCGTAGACCTCCAGGCACTCCGGCAGGGTGCCGACCAGCACCATCCGGTGCGCGGCCTGGCCGGCCTGCCGGCGGATGTAGTGCAGGGCCCAGCGGGCCACGAACCGGCCCCAGAGGATCAGCAGCGCCGCACCGACCAGCGCGGTGCCCACGGTGAACCGGGAGAGCTGGGTCACTGTGGCGAAGGCGAGGAAGGAGACGCTCGCGGCCACCGTCACCGACGCCCGGATGACCCGCTTGTACTCGTCGGGCCCGAGCCCCAGATAGCGCCGGTCGTACGCCCGGTTGCCCCAGAGGATGACGACCCAGCCGAGCGGGAGCAGGAGGTAGGAGATGGTGTGGAACCAGGTCGGGTCCTGCTTGGTGCCGGAGAACCCGGAGGCGGCCTGGTCGAAGAGCTGGATGGCGATCCAGCTGGCGAACGCCGCCGCGCCGAAGTCGAGCAGCACCAGGATGGCCGTGTAGGGGCGGTGCCAACGGGAGACACGACGTCGCGCCCTGGCCCACGCCGACCGGGGTACACCGTTGTGCGTAGTCGGCGTCGGCGGCTGGATCTCGAAGCTGTCGACGTGCCGCACGAGTCTGCTCCGGCCTTCGTTGGATACCGGGCGCTGGAGGCTTGCCGTCACCTCACCCATGTCCTCCCGCATGACACGGGCCGCTCACTCGGCGTGAAGGCCCGGGTCGCCCACCGTCCCAGTCTCCCACGCGAGCCCGACCGGTTGCCGCCCCGAAGGAGATTGGCGACCGATGGTTACGGTGGGATCTGGCCGGCTCCACACCATTTCAGAAGCCGGGGACCGGGCCACTATACCGATGGATACCCGAACGGCGGGACCGGCGGACCGGAGCTTCGGCACAGTGAGGGCGATTCCACTCGGTGATCACCGAGTGTAATTACTCACCGTACGAGACGGGACAACCGACGGTCAGCGAGCGGCTTCCCGCCGGTCTGGCAGGTCGGGCAGTACTGGAGGCTGGAGTCGGCGAACGACACCTCGCGCACGGTGTCCCCGCACACCGGGCAGGGCAGACCGGTCCGCGCGTGCACCTTCAGACCCGAGCGCTTCTCGCCCTTGAGTTCGGCGGCCCGCTGACCGAGGGACCGCTCGACCGCGTCACCGAGGACCTGCCGGGTGGCGGCGTGCAACGTGGCGAGCTGGGCGTCGGTGAGCCGATCGGTGATCGCGAACGGCGACAGCTTCGCCGCGTGCAGGATCTCGTCGGAGTACGCGTTGCCCACGCCGGACAGCACCGACTGGTCGGTCAGCACCCCCTTGACCTGCCCCCGCCGGCTCCGCAACCGCTCGGTGAAGGTGGGCAGGTCCGCGGCGAGCGCGTCCGGGCCCAGCTTGGCCACCCCGGGGACCGCCGCGAGGTCGGTGACCAGATATGCGGCCAGCTTCTTCTGGGTGCCCGCCTCGGTGAGGTCGAAGCCGGAACCGTCGTCGAGGCGTACCCGCACCGCGATCGGGCCCTTGCCCGGCCGTAGTGGGGTGGTGGCGGGGAACGCCTCCCGGTAGTGCAGCCAGCCGGCCCGCGCCAGATGCACCACCAGGTGCAGGCCACCCTCGAAGAGGACATCGAGGAACTTTCCGTGCCGACTGGCGTCGACCACCGCCCGGCCGGCGACCTCGGTCGGCGCCGGCTCGTACGTCTTCAGGGCACTGATCGCGGCGATCTCCAGCCGATCGACACGCCGCCCCACCGCGCGCTGTCGCAGGTAACCCGCGAGCGCCTCAACCTCCGGTAGCTCGGGCACGACCCAACGGTAGCCTTCTTTCCCGTGAGCGTGAGGAATGAGCTTGCGAGTTCCCACCGCGAGCGCGAGGAGTGAGCTTGCGAGCCCCGCAGTCGCGAGCAACAGTCGGCACGGTCGCGAACGAAAGGCAAGCTCAGTGAGAATCGTGGTGGCGCACAACCGGTACCGGGAAGCCCAGCCCTCCGGTGAGAACACGATCGTCGACTCGGAGATCGCTCAGCTCACCGCCGCTGGCGTCGAGGTGCTGCCCTTCATCCGCAGTTCGGACGAGATCCCGTCGATGTCGAAGGCGGCCAAGGCGCTGCTGCCGATCTCGCCGATCTGGGCTCCGCGCGCCCAGCACGACCTGAGCCGCCTGCTCACCGAGCACCGGCCGGACGTTCTGCACCTGCACAACCCGTACCCCCTGCTCTCGCCCTGGGTGGTGCGGACCGCGCACCGACACGGCGTGCCGGTGGTGCAGACGGTGCACAACTACCGGCAGGTCTGCTCCTCGGGGATCTACTTCCGCGACGGGGTGATCTGCCAGGACTGCAAGGGTCGGGCGTTGGGGGTGCCGGCGATCAAGCACCGCTGCTACCGCGACTCGGCGGTGCAGAGCGCGCTGATGGCGACCACCCTGGCCGTGCACCGGGGCACCTGGCGCTCGGTGGACCGGTACATCGCGCTCACCTCGGCGATCGCCGACCACCTGCGCGACTACGGCATCCCGGACGAACGCATCGTGGTGAAGCCGAACTCCGTACCCGACCCGGGTCGGCCGGCGCCGCTCGGTGACGGGTTCCTCTTCATGGCCCGACTCTCCCCGGAGAAGGGCGTCGACCTGCTGTTGGACGCCTGGCGTCGGCACCCGGTGGGTGCGCTGGGCACGCTGCGGGTGGCCGGCGACGGCGAGCTGCGCCACCTCGTGGAGGCAGCCGCCGCCGAGCGGCCCGACGTGGTCTACCTCGGTCAGCTCGACCGGGCCGGCGTGCGGGCCGCGGTCGAGGCGAGCGCTGTGGTGATCGCCGCCGCGATGTGGCACGACGTGCTGCCCACCGTGATCATCGAGGCGATGGCGAGCGGCCGGCCGGTGCTCGGTACGGCGTTGGGCGGCATTCCGTACCTGGTCGGGGCCGACGCCCCGCACGAGCCCGCCGGCACCGGGCCGGCCGCCGTCGCCTCAACGGTCGCCTCACCTGTCGCGTCCGAGGTCGCCTCGCCGATCGCCCCCGGGGTCGGGCGGTCGGCGAGGCCGGCCGGTATCGCTCAGGGCGAGGCCGGTTGGGTGGTCGCGCCGGAGCCAGCCGCGCTCGCAGCCGCCCTGCCGGTCGCCCGCGCCGGTGCGCCCGGACTGGCCTCGGCCGCCCGCGCCCGCTACGAGCGCACCTTCCACCCCGACGTCGTCACCAAGCGGCTCATCGACATCTACGCGGGCCTGTCCCGTGCCCCCCACCACGTCTGAACCCGCGCCGCTCGCCGCCCCGCCGCCGGCTTGAGGCAGCAACTTCAGGGTTGTTGCGGTGTGCCGGCGGCTGGAGGCAGCAACATCAGGGAAGTTGTGTGGATCTTGGAGCGGGGCGGGGCGGATGCCCGGCCGGGGGCGGGGCGGTCAGCGTAGCGAGGCGCGGGCGGAGAAGGCGATGCTGGCCAGCAGGAAACCGCCGTTGACGATGGTGAAGGCGATCATCACCCAGAGGGCCAGCGCGGGGGCCACCGCGAGCACCAGGGCGGCCACGAAGATAACCGCGCCGTAGTCGCGGACCAGCTTCACCAGGCGCACCGGCAGCGAGGTCGAGGTGACCATGCTGGCCGCGTTCGGCCCGGCCTGCATCACCGACGTGACCAGGTTGACCATCCAGGTGCCGGCGAAGGCCGCCACCAGCCAGGTCGGCGTGGACGGCTGCTGCGCCACGGCGGTGGCGGCCAGGGCGGCCACCAGGGCGATCTGCGCGGCCACGTCGCAGAGCACGTCGACCCGGGCGCCGGCCGCGCTGCCCTGGCCGGTCACCCGGGCCAGCTGCCCGTCCGCGCAGTCCAGTGAGTACGCCACCTGCCAGCCGATCAGGGCGAGCAGACCAACCAGCCAGGCCGGTACGTCCCCGGCGGCGACCGGGCCGGCGAGCGCCACCACGGTGACCGAGGTGGCCAGCCCGAGCACCAGGTTGGTGATGGTCAACGCTGTCGGTCGCAGGCCGAGCCGCTGGGCTACCAGCGCGAAGACGGCCCCCAGCCACTGGCTGATCGACTCGCTGAACAGGCCGCCACCCCGGTTGACCCGGTGGAAGTCGGCGATGGTGGGACGGGGGTCAGCCAAGCTGGTCGCGGATTGCACCGGCGTAGTCTGCCAGCCGTTCCCGGGTCTCGGTAGGCGACAGTGCCAGGTGTTCGAGGATGGTGTACCGGTCCGGGCGGGTACGCGGCGCGAACTGCACCGCCTCGATGAACTGGTCGTCGGTGAGCGCCACCTCGGCGGGGAGCCGGGGCAGACCGTGTCGGGCCAGGCAGGCAGACATCTCGCCGAAGCGGCGGAGGTCTCCGCGCAGCCAGGTGCAGAACAGCGCGCCCAGCCCGGCCAGCTCGCCGTGCGAGGCGGTGCCGGGAAAGAGCGAGTCGACAGCGTGCATGATCTCGTGGCAGCCGCCGCTGCACGGGCGGCTGGTGCCGTCGACAGCCATCGCCAGGCCGCTGGAGATCAACGCCTCGGCGAGGACGATCACGAAGGCGTCGTCGCTCATGTCGCCCGGGTGGTTGAGCACCGCTTCGGCGCCCGCCCGCGAGAGCGAGGCGGCCAGCCCGTCGACCGGCTCACCGCGTACCTGCCGGGACAGCTCCCAGTCGGCCAGCGCGCTGATGTTGCTGATCACGTCGCCGATGCCGGCCCGGTTGTGCCGGTCCGGGCCGCTGTCCACGAAGTCCAGGTCGACGATCACCCCGATCGGGATGTGCACGCCGTAGGAGCCCTTGATCCCGTCGGTGATCAGGCTGGCCACCGGGGAGGCGATCCCGTCGTTGGCGAGGCTGGTCGCCACCGACACCATCGGCAGCCCGCGACGGGTGGCCGCGTACTTGGCCACGTCGATGGTCTTGCCGCCGCCGATGCCGACGACCGCGTCGTACGACCGGGCGCGGAGTTTGCCGCCCAGGTCGTCGGCGGCGTCCAAGGTCCCGCCGGAGACGGTGAAGACGTCCGCCGAGCGCAGCGACGGTCGGATCAGCTCCGCGATCTGGGCACCCTGACCCGGGCCGACCACCACCGCGACGTCGCCCCCGGAGGAGATCCGCCCGTCGGCCAGGATCGCGCCCAGGTCGGCGACCGCCCCGCGTCGCACGTCGATGTGCAGCGGGGTGAGGACGCTACGAGCTAGTAGCGGCACGCGATCTCCCGCGCGCGGGCCAGGTCGGCGTGGTTGTCGACCTCGACCCACGGGACGTCACCGATCGGCGCCGCCCGCACCTCCCCGCCCCGGTCGGAGAACTCCTGGTAACCGTCCTCGTAGTAGAGGTTCGGGTCCCGTCGCCAGGTGGCCTCCAGCGCGTCGGCGAGGGCGTCGGCGACCTGCGGCTCGATCAGCGTCGCGCCGATGTACTCCCCGTACGCCTCGCCCGGATCCATGATCTTGGTGATCCGGGTGAGCTGGCCGGCGGCGTCGAAGGTGGTCTTCATCTCCTCCTCGGCCAGCGGCTTGAGGGTGTCCACGGCGAGCAGGATGCCCGGACCACGCTCGGCGAGCAGGGTCTTCTCCACGCTCACCGGGTGCACGGTGTCCCCGTTGACCAGCAGCACCCCGCGCGCGAAGTACTCCCGGGCCAGCCAGAGCGAGTAGGCGTTGTTCCACTCCTCGGCCTTGTCGTTGTGCACCAGGGTGAGCGTGACCCCGTACCGCTTCTCCAGGTCGGCCTGCCGGTCGCGGACCGCGTCCGCCGCGTAGCCGACGACGATCACGATGTCGGTGAGCCCGACCTCGGCGAGGTTGCCCAGCGCGATGTCCAGGATCGTCGTCTCGCCGTCCACCGGCACCAACGCCTTGGGCAGGGTGTCGGTGTACGGGCGCAGCCGTCGTCCCGCGCCGGCCGCGAGCACCATTCCGATCATCGCGACATCCTCCCTCGTCCTGCTCCGGTCACCGCTGGAGGATAGCCCCGGCCGGGTGCGTCGCTCCGGCCAACCGGTCAGCCGGGCAACGCCGCCAGGTCGGCGAGCATGGTCAGGCGCTCCTCCGCGCCGAGCGTGGCGTACGGGCCGGCGGCCCGCCGGTCGGTCTCCAGTTCGATGGCGAGCCGTTCGGGGCCGGGCGGCAGTGCGGCGATGCTCGACGCGGTGTGCCCGGCGGCGGCCCAGGCGGCGGCGTGCGCGTCGGCCCGGTGGTGTCGCAGCGCGCCGAGCCGGTTGAGCAGCAGTACGCCCGACGGGGTGCCGTCCGGTTCGTACGGGGGCGCCAGCGCGGCGAAGGCCGACCCGCCCCGGTCCTCTTCCTCGTCGGCCAGCACCAGGGCGTACGACAGCAGTCGGCCGAGCACGGCGACCAGTCGGGCCACCCGGTCGTCGTGACCGGCCCACAGCTCCTCGGTGACCTCGGCGTGCACCTGGTAGAGCTCGGCGAGGAAGGCGGCGCCGCGTTCGGTGGCGGAGAGGGTGCCGTCCGGGCTGCGGTAGATCATCCCGTGGGCCACCTGCTTGTCCACGGCTCGCCGGCAGACGACCGGGTCGTGGTAGCGGGTGATCGCCGCGAACCCGGGCCCGTCGACGGTGCCACCGGGTGCGGCCAGTCGGGTGCGCAGGTCGACCAGGAAGCCGGTCGCCGTGACCCCGCCGTAGCGCTGGGACAGTTCGGCGCCACCACCGTCCCGGCCGGCCAGCATGCCGGCGCGGAAGGTCCGGTCCACCGCCGGTGCGAGCAGCCCGGCGATCCGGTGGGGCGCCAGCGCGACGGTGTTCACAGACCGATCGACCGGAGGACGGCGAAGCCCTCCTCGGCGATCCGCCGGATCAGCCCGTCGTTGACGTCGCGGTGCTCGTCGAGCACTGTCAGCTCGTGCTCGGCCAGCCAGCGGTACTCGGTGTGCTTACCGGCTTCCAACCTCGGGCGGTCGAGGTCACCGTCGACGCGGACCAGAAAGTCGTGCTCGGTCCGGGCCAGGCCGTCGTCGCCGACGTAGCTGTACTCGCCCACCTGGCCCAGGACGTGCGAGAGGACCCAACCGGTCTCCTCGGTGATCTCCCGGCGGAGCGCCTCGTCGATGTCCTCGCCCGGCTCCAGGTGGCCGCCGACGATGTCCCAGCAGTTGGGGAACAGGCGTCGGTGTGGTGAGCGGCGCTGGAAGAAGATGCGGCCGTCATGGTCGACGATCAGCGCGCCGGCGCAGCGCAGGGGCTCGGTGGACACCATCCGACAGTAGCCAGCGTCCGCAGCTTGTGCGATGCCGCTCTTGTCCCGGAAACATCCACCGACCACCATGTCTGTACCGAATGCCACCGTCCCAAAGGAGTGATGCGTGATGCAGGTACGGGATGCGATGTCCAGCCAGGTCCTCGTCGTCGGTCCGGAGCACACGCTCCGCCAGGCGGCCCGGATGATGTCGGCCCGTGGTGTCGGGTCGGCGGTCGTGATCGACCCGGATTCCGAGGGCGTGGGGATCATGACCGAACGCGACGTGTTGAAGGCCATCGGCGCCGGCCTGGACTGCGACGTGGAACGCACCGGTGCCCATCTGACCTGGGACGTTGTCTACGCGGGGCCGGAGTGGACAGTGG
>NZ_JAGPXZ010000238.1:0-7790 GCF_018070305.1 Micromonospora sp. M51
GTCGCCCGAGGCGGTGAGACAGGGGGCGTGACCGACGGCGCAGTCGACGTCGGCGATGGTGCCGCAGGAGCGGCACACGACATGGTGGTGATTGTCCGCGACCCGGGACTCGTAGCGGGCGGTCGCCCCGGCGGGCTGGATGCGCCGCACCAGCCCGGCGTCGGTGAGCACGCGCAGCACGTCGTACACCGCCTGGTGGGAGACCGTGGGGTGACCCGCCCGGACCAGCGAGATCACCGCCTCGGTGCCGATGTGCGGGTGGTCGCGCAGCGCCGCGAGCACCGCCAACCGGGGCCGGGTCACGCGCAACGAGACAGCCCGCAGCTGCGCCTCGAAGTCGGACATCACGGGTACGAACACTAGCTCACTTTTTTGGAACGAATCAAGTTTTGGGCCCACCCGAGGTACCCCAACGGCGGACGATTCACCCGAGGTTAACCTGCGGGGGAAGAAAAAGCGGACAGCCATGTCGAGAAGTCCCGACCGGCTCCGTCCCCGGGGTGAACGTGACCACGATGGGTCGCAGCCAGCTTCAAGGAGCATCACGATGGCCAAGTACCTGCTGCTCAAGCACTACCGGGGCGGCCCGGCGGCGGTGCACGACGTGCCGATGGACCAGTGGACGCCGGCGGAGATCTCCGCCCACATGCAGTACATGCGCGACTTCGCGGCCCGGCTCGAGGCAACCGGCGAGTTCGTCGACGGCCAGGCACTCGCCCCCGAGGGCACGTTCGTCCGGTACGACGGCCCGGGCCGACCGCCGGTCACCGACGGCCCGTTCGCCGAGACCAAGGATCTCATCGCCGGCTGGATGGTGATCGACGTCGACAGCTACGACCGGGCGGTCGAGCTGGCCGGGGAGTTGTCGGCCGCTCCCGGTGCCGGCGGCAAGCCGATCCACGAGTGGCTGGAGCTGCGCCCGTTCCTGAGCGAGCCGCCGACCATCACGGAGTGACAACTCCGATGGACGAGACGCTGCTGCGCAACCTCACGCCGAGCGTCCTCGGGATCCTCGTCCGCCGCGGAATCGACTTCGCGGCGGCCGAGGACGCCGTGCAGGACGCCCTGGTCGAGGCGGTCCGCGTCTGGCCGGTCGACCCGCCGCGCGACCCGTTGGGCTGGCTGACCACTGTGGCGTGGCGGCGGTTCCTCGACGCGGCCCGAGCCGACGCCGCTCGCCGTCGGCGTGAGGATCTCGTCGACGAGGAGCCGGCGCCGGGGCCCGCCCCCACCATGGACGACACCCTTGCGCTCTACTTCCTCTGCGCCCACCCGTCGCTGACGGCGTCGTCGGCGGTAGCACTCACGCTGCGCGCCGTCGGCGGCTTGACCACCCGCCAGATCGCGCACGCCTACCTGGTGCCCGAGGCGACCATGGCGCAGCGCATCAGCCGGGCGAAACGCACCGTCTCCGGGCTGCGGTTCGACCGACCCGGTGACGTCGCCACCGTGCTCCGCGTCCTCTACCTGGTCTTCAACGAGGGCTACTCCGGTGACGTGGACCTCGCCGCCGAGGCCATCCGGCTCACCCGACAGCTCGCGGCCGCGATCGACCACCCCGAGGTGGCGGGGCTGCTCGCCCTCATGCTGTTGCACCACGCCCGCCGCGCCGCCCGTACCGCGCCCGACGGCACCCTCGTGCCCCTCGCCGAGCAGGACCGCGGCCGCTGGGACACCCGGTTGATCGCCGAGGGCGTCGAGATCCTCCAGGCGGCCCTGGCCCGCGACCAACTGGGCGAGTTCCAGGCCCAGGCCGCCATCGCGGCGCTGCACGCCGACGCGCCCACCGCCGCCGAGACCGACTGGGTGCAGATCGTGGAGTGGTACGACGAACTCGTGCGCCTGACCGACAACCCGGTCGTCCGACTCAACCGGGCGGTGGCGGTCGGTGAGGCCGACGGTCCCCGGGCCGGCCTGAGGGCTCTCGCGGCGCTGGACGACACACTGCCCCGGTACACGGCGGTGGCGGCGTACCTGCACGAGCGCGACGGCGACCTGGCGACGGCGGCGCGGCGGTACGCCGAGGCGGCCCGGCAGGCCCCCAACCTCGCCGAACGCGACCACCTGACCCGGCAGGCCGCCCGGCTCAACGCGCTCGGGCGTCGCTGACCGGTCGCACCAGCGGTCGTTGTCCGCACCATCTGCCACTGTCGGCGCACGAGATCCGGAAAGTCTCCGGAACTTTCAGCGATCTTCGGCCGAGCCCTCGCTCCGCCACTGGGAACGTCCGATGACCACCCTGCGCTCTGATCCACTACTGACCTGGATGAATGTGGAATCAGCGACGACGGCTGTGTTGCCATTGTGTTTCCGAAAATTGTTGACAAGCCGTGGACCGGGTCATACGGTCGCCATCGACGGCGCTCAATCGTCGTCAGCACCAAACCACCGCGACCCACTTCTCCGGTCGTCGTGCAGGACGACCGGCCCCACCACCAGAGCGGTATGACGCCGTGGCCCTTACCCGACCACCGGCAGCCTGCCGAGGCGTACCGCGCCGCTGGCCCCCCGCCAGCCGTCACGAGGAGGCAACAGTTCCATGACCGACACCAGCCACACCAGACCGAGAAGTCGCGGCCGCATGCGGTTGCTCCTCGGCGCCGCATGCACCGCCGTCCTGGCCGTCGCCGGCACGATGACGGCCACGAATGCGTACGCCGAGGCCGACCGGACGCTCACCTCGAACCTCACCGGCACGCACAACGGGTACTACTTCTCGTTCTGGAAGGACAGCGGCAACGCCAGCATGACGCTGCGCGCCGACGGCCGGTACACCAGCAGTTGGGACCGGAGCACCAACAACTGGGTCGGCGGCAAGGGTTGGGCCACCGGCAACCGACGGACGGTCAGCTACTCGGGCAGCTACAACCCGGGCAACAACAACACCTACCTCGCCCTGTACGGGTGGACCCGCAACCCGCTGGTCGAGTACTACGTGGTGGAGAACTTCGGCAGCTACAACCCGAGCAGCGGCGCCCAGCGGTTGGGCACTGTCACCACCGACGGCGGCACCTACGACATCCTCCGCAGCCAGCGGGTCAACGCCCCGTCGATCGACGGCACCCAGACGTTCTACCAGTACTGGAGCGTCCGCCAGCAGAAGCGCTCCAGCGGCACCATCACCACCGCCAACCACTTCGACGGCTGGGCCCGCGCCGGCCTGAACCTCGGCAACCACAGCTACCAGATCATGGCCACCGAGGGTTACCAGAGCAGCGGCAGCTCCGACATCACCGTCCGGGAGGGCGGTAGCGGCAACCCGACGTCCGGGCCCACCACCGGCAACCCGGGGACCGGCAACTGCACCGCGACGCTCTCCGCCGGCCAGCAGTGGGGTGACCGGTTCAACCTCAACGTCGCGGTCAGTGGCACCAACAACTGGGTCGTCAGCCTCGGCCTCGGTGGCGGCCAGAGCATCCAGAACAGCTGGAACGCCGCGGTGAACGGCAACAGTGGCACTGTCACCGCGACGCCGAACGGCAACGGCAACAACTTCGGTGTGACGATCATGGCCAACGGCAACTGGACCTGGCCGACGGTCACCTGTCGTACCAGTTGACGCTGAGCACCACCTGACACCACCTCTGGCGTGGCGGCCCCGGCCCCCACGCCAGAGATGTAACCGGCCGCCACGCCTCGACGGTCCCGACGGGCGCGCCCCGGCCGTGACAGTCGCCGCCGTCCGCTAGGCCTGCGGCGCGGCGCTCTCGCCGGCCACCGTCTCCCGCTCCGGCGATTGCTCAGTGTCGTCGGATTCCTCGCTGTCGGCCGCTGGTGCCTCGGTCGGCGCCACCGAGGATGGCGCCGTTGTTCCACCGGTCGGGTCGGTCGTCGGCTCCGCATCGGGGCTCTCGGAGGTGGTGGGTCCGGGCGCGTCCGAGGTGCTCGTGCTGGAGGGTGTCGGTCGGCCCGCCGCCCCGTCGCCCGCCGAACGGCTGGGCGTCGGCGACCCGGGCGCACGCACCGGCACGCCTGCTGAACCGCGGTTGGCCGGTTCACCGCCGCCGGCGCCGGGCCCGGGCTCCTGCTGCGCGGGCGCCGTTGGCGACACCGAGGACGGCGCTCCGGGCGGCGTCGACGATCGCCCGGCCGGGCCCGGCATCATGCCGGTGGGATCGGCGAACACCAGGACGGCAGCCGCGGCGGCCATCGATCCGAGAAGCACCGCGAGCACCTTCGGCCCGGGACCCCCCGACCGCTTCGCCGCGCCGCCGGCAACCGAGCGCCGGGCCGGGAAGCGCCCGGCCGCCGCCGCGACCGGCGCGCCGACGGCCGTCCGCACCAACTCATCGGACGGCTCCGCGAGCGTCTGCGCGGCGGTGGCCATCGCCGCCGCCGTCGGGAAACGGCGGGTCGGCTCCTTGGCCATCGCGGTGGCGACCAGGCGCTGGACCTCCGCCGGAACGTCCTCCGGCAGCGCCGGTGGCTCCTCCTCGAGATGGCGCAGCGCCACCGCGACGGCGTGCTCGCCCTGGTGCGGGGGCCTACCGGCGAGGCAGTGGTAGACGACCGCACCGAGCGCGTAGATGTCGATCGCCGAGGTGGTCTCGTTCCTGGTGATCTGCTCGGGGGCCATGTAGTGGGCGGTGCCGACGACCTGGTTCGTGCCGGTCAGGCTCGCCGCCTCCGGCGTCACCGCGACGCCGAAGTCGACGAGTACGACGTGCCCGTCCGGCTCGATGATCAGGTTGCTGGGCTTCACGTCCCGGTGCACGAGGCCGGCGTCGTGTGCGGCCTGAAGCGCGCGGGCGGTCTGCGCGGCGATCGACATCGTCTCGGCCACCCCCAGCCGACCGACCTCGGCGATCCGCTCCGACAGGGGTTGTCCCTGCACACACTCCATCACGATGTACGCGAGGACCGGCGCGTCGGCCTGGGACACCTCGCCGTAGTCGTAGACCTGGGCCACGCCCGGGTGACGCAGGGCCGCCATGGCCCGCGCCTCGCGGCGGAAGCGCTCGCCGAAGCCGGCGTCGGCGACCAGCCGAGGTTGCAGCATCTTGACCGCCACGCAGCGGTCCAGGGTGTCGTCGACCGCCCGCCAGACGTCACCCATCCCACCGCTGGCGATGCTCTCGACCAGGCGGTAACGGCCTCCGATGACTTGCCCCACGCTCGGCATGACACGTTCGGTACCCCGGACTGCGCGATCTCAAGCACCGCGACGTCGCCTCGGGTGGTGGTGCCGCGTCGGGAAGCACCGTCAGCGCCGACGGTGCTGCGCCGGCCCCGCCGTTTCCGACGGGGCCGGCTCAACCGGGTCCGGTCAGCTGTTCAGCCTGGCCAGCAGGGCGGTGGCCATGCCCTGCTCACCCCGGGCGTTGGGGTGGAACGGCGCGGCCGAGTTCTGCGGCACCAGACCCTCGACCCACCGGGTGCCGCTGCTCTTGCACGCGTCGCGGCCGATCGACGGGGTGTAGACATCGGCGTAGGTGGCGCCGTTGGCGCTCGCGGCGCTGGCCAGCATGGCGTTGAGCGACTTCTCGATGCCACGCAGGTACGGCACGTCCTGGTAGGCGATCGGGACGACCGGCCAGCAGCCGTAACCGGTGTCCGGCAGGATCGCCGGGTAACCGAGCACCACCACCCGCGCGTTCGGGGCGGCCCGCCGGACCGCCTGCAGCACGGCGGTGACCTTCGGCGTGGCGGCGACGATCCGCGCCTGCAACTGGTCGACCCCTCCGGCGGTGTACCGGTTCTTGCACGGCGAGCCGAGCGGGCTGCTGACGCTGGCCTCCGCACAGTCGCCGATGATGCCGGCGAAGCCGATGTCGTTGCCCCCGATCTGCACCGTCACCAGCGAGGTGTTCGAGGTGACCGCGTTGAGCTGCGGCGGCAGCGTGATGCCCAGTGCGCCACTACCGCCGTAGAGGATGTCGTCGGTGGTGGCGCCGGAGCAGCTCACGTCGGCGAACGACGACGAGCCGGCGGACGCCGCCACCAGCGACGGGTAGTTGCGGTTGGACCGCAGACAGTTGAGGTCGATCTGGGTGGGGACCAGCGGGCCTGAGGTGTACGAGTCGCCCAGCGCGACGTAACGGCCGGTGGGCACGGCCGCGCTGGCGGGGGTGGCGACGGTGAGCAGCACACCGGCGGTGGCGAGGGCGAGGGCGGCCAACCGGGTGGCTGCCCGCATCCGGGGCAGGCGGGGACGGGTCATGGAGGCTCCCAGGAGGGGATCAGGGGTGGTGGTGCCCGAGATCCTGTCGCCGCCGACCGCCCCCGTCAATATCGATCGGCCTCACTAAACACCCGTCCGGAGTGTGGGATGAATCGGTAGCCGCCAATCCAGCGGCGCATACCATCGGGCACCGGTGACCCGGATCCGCCGGGACTGCTTACGGTTCCACTCCACCCGCATGCCGTGCTTGCGGAGCACCGGAAACGCGACCTCGTCCAGCAGTCGTTCCAGGTCGGCCTGGTAGCTGGCCTGCTGCTCGGCCTCCGACAGGGCGGCATAGGCGACCTCGTCGAAGTCGGCAGCGGGATAGACGCCGTAGCCGAGGTAGACCTCGCCGTCCTCGCTTGCGATCAGCGACTCCGTGTCCTGCTGGTGGTACCAGAGGAACCCGTGCCAGTGGCGGGAGTCGTCCCGCTCGTCGTGGATCTCGGCGCTCGCGCAGGTGCCGCAGCAACTGAAGTCCTCCCGGGCCAACACCCCCAGCTCATTGAGCTCGGCGAAGGCACGGGTGAGGTGGCCGCGCACCTCACCCCACCCGCGCTGCTGCTCCCGCCGAACCGCCAACGCCGCCTCGTACGCCGTCCTGAGGTCGTCGTCGGTGGCACCGCACCGCTCGTCGGGGTCGTCGAAGACGTCGACGAACTCGTCCGGGTCGCTCTCACCCCGCACCACCCAGCCCCACAGCTCGTCGTCGACGGCGGTGCGACCCGGCTCGGGGACCCGATCGGTGAGGAACCTGACGCCCTCGGGGCGGTCGTTGTACGTCCACTCAGTCACGACGAGATTTTCACATGGGCGTACGACTATCCCGGTCCGCGAGCGACCGGCCAGGAACGCCCTAGTTGCCGGCCGACACCTGATCCTTGACCTCGTCGTAGCCGACCGGCGTCGGCGCCGTGCCCGGGGCGTAGATCACGCGGAGGACCCCGGTCGGGAACGCCTCCGAAGCCACGAGCCGCAGGTGGTACGCCGCCTCGCCCTCGTCGAACAGCCTGCGGCCCTTGCGCGCGGCCACCGGGTGCACCAGCAGGCGCAGTTCGTCGACCAGGCCCGCGGCCAGCAGTTGCTGCACCACCGAGATCGACCCCGGGATGAGGATGCCCCGGACGCCGGCATCGGCCTTGAGCGCGCTGACGGCGTCGAGGAGGTCCCCGTTGATCAGCTCCGAGTTGCGCCAGGAGAACTCCAGCGACTGACGCGAGACGACGACCTTGCGCATGTCGCCGAGTTGCTTGGCGAACGGTGCGTCGTCACCACCGGCGGCCTCCCGGCCGGGCCAGGCCCCGGCGAAGCTGTCGTACGTCTCGCGGCCGATGAGCAGCACGTCGGCGGTGTCGTAGTCCTCGGTGACGGCGCGTCCCATGTTCTCGTCGAAGTACGGGAAGTGCCAGTCAGGGTCGATCTCGGCCACGCCGTCGGCCGAGATGAACAGCGTGGAGATGACCTTTGCCATCGCGGGGGATCCCTTCGCGTCGGTGATGTCGACCGGCGCATCGTCCCAAACTCGTCCGCCACCGACAGCCCCGATGACGCGTGTCGTATCCCGTCTTTTTGTCAGCCGGACGTCACGGGAGCGAGCCAGTGCCACGTTTCGAGCAGCTTCGACTGC
>NZ_JAGPXZ010000239.1:0-7777 GCF_018070305.1 Micromonospora sp. M51
CCTTCTTCCTGCTGCAACAGCGGCATCGGGTACGCCGGAACCTGAACCTGCCGCACGACCGGCAGGACGACCTGGCAGACCGGCTGGAGACCCAACTTGTGCGCCGGGCCGGCGAGCGCAGGGACGCCGAGTCCGACCTGCTCTTCTGGCCCCGGGTCGAGTTCGACCGACTGCTCGCCGAGCACCCCGCGCTGAGCGAGGTGTACGGGTCGGACTGGGACGCGCACCGGGGCCGGCTGGAGAAGGAACTGGTCCGGCTGAGGGGTGCCGGTCAGGCCGGGTTGGCCGTGTTCCGCGCCACCGTGGACGGGTTGAACGCGTTTGCCGGTCGACGTGACGGCGATCCGGCCGACGCCGCGGTCCGGGCGGGATACGCGGCCGAGGTGCAGGCACGACCCAGCGCGCGGATCGCCTGGCCGCCGGAGCGCAACGACGCCTGCTGGTGCGGGTCGGGCCTCAAGTACAAGAAGGACTGCCTGCCGCGTTCCCGCAGCTGAGCGTGGCAGCTATCGAGGTGCGGCGTGCCGCTGATAGTGGCGGGCGACCCGGGCCCGGTTGCCGCAGGAGGGCTTGCACCACTCCTGACGTGGGTGGTCCTTGACGAAGTAGCGCACGCATCGGGGTGCGGGGCAGGCGCGCAACTCTTCGCGCGCCGGACCGGTGAGGAAGCCGATGACGGCCCGCGCCAAGAGTAGCTTCCCTAATGCTTACGCCGTTCGTGAACCATTAGGGGGCGCCGTGCTGGTCATCGCACACCTCAGTGACACCCACATCGACAGCCATCCCCGATCGGCCGAGCGGACCGCCCGGGTCATGGACCACCTGCACTCCCTGCCACGACCGGTCGACGCCATCCTGATCACCGGGGACATCGCCGACCATGGCGAGGTGGCCGAGTACGAGACCGCCGCGAAGCTCTTCGAATCCCCGCTGCCGGTCATGGTCTGTCCCGGCAACCACGATGTGCGCGATGCGTACCGCAAGGGTCTGCTCGGCGACGACGATGGCGGCACCGGCCCGATCAACGCCCGGCACGACGTGGCCGGCGCGGTCTTCCTCCTCGCCGACTCGTCGGTGCCCGGTGCCGACGAGGGCCACCTGGACGACGAGACCATGGCGTGGCTCGCCGACGAGCTGGGTTCGGTGCCGGCCGGGACGCCGACGTTCATCGCCCTGCATCACCCGCCGGTGGTGCTGCACCACCCGGTCATCGATCCGATGCGGCTGCTGCCGGCCGACCCCCTGGCCGATCTCGTCGCCGCCCACCCCCAGGTCGTCGCCGTGCTGACCGGGCACTTCCACACCGCCGCCGCGAGCACCTTCGCGGGCCGTCCACTGCGGATCGCGCCGGGTGTGGTCTCCACGCTGCGGATGCCGTGGGAGGGTGACGGCCCGTTGACCACCCAGACCCAGCCGCCCGGCGTCGCGTTCCACGTGTACGACGACACCGGGCTGCTCACCACCCACTACCGGGTGGTGGTCTGAGCGTGCACGGGGTCGCGGTGCTCGGCTTCCTGCTCGCCGTCGCGCCGATCACCGCCACGCCGGGCGCGAGCCTGACCCTGGTCGTCTCGCAGGTCGCCAGCGGCGGCCGGCGGCAGGGCTGGTGGGTGATCCTGGGTACGGTGACCGGGCTGTACGTGCACGCCACCCTGGCCGCTGTCGGTCTGGCCGCGCTGGTGCTCCGCTCGTCGCAGGCGTTCTGGGTCGTCAAGCTGGTCGGGGCCGGTTACCTGGTCGGGCTCGGGCTCTGGCTGCTCTGGTCCGCGTCACGCCGTCGCACGAAGACGGAACGACCACCGACGGTTCCCAGCCGGAGGCTGCCATGGCGGGTGGACCACCCTTACCTGCAGGGGTTGCTCGGCAACGTGCTGAACCCGAAGGCCGCCGCCATCTACCTCACCCTGGCACCACAGTTCCTCGAACCGGGTCGACCGGTGCTCGTGCCGATGGTGCTTCTCGCCACGGCACACGCCGCGCTGCACACCTGTTGGCTCGCCGGCTGGACCGAGGTCTCCGGTGCCGCCGCCCGGCTGCTCCGCACCGCCTCGGTGCGACGCGCGTTCGATCGGTTGACCGGTGCGATCCTGCTCGGCCTCGGGGTACGGGCGGCGGTGACCTGAGGTTGCCGTGGCTCGCGCGCCGCCGGGCGATCGTGGGGGCTGACACATCCGAGCGGTACCGATAGCGTCCATGCCCGGACGATCGACGTCCGGCCGGTATCAGGAGGAGACGCCGATGTTCGAGGAGTTCATGGGCATCCCCGCCCACCCTCTGCTGCTGCACGCAGCCGTGGTGTTCGTGCCGCTGCTGGCCCTGCTGACCGTCGGCTACGCGTTGGTCGCGCCGATCCGGCCGCACACCCGCTGGGTGTTGGGGCTGCTCGCGGTGGGCGCACCGATCGCCGCCCTGCTGACGAAGCTCTCCGGCGACGCCTTCCTCGAACGGATGCAGGCGGCCAACCGGGTCACTCCCGAGTTCCTGCCGAAGCTTGAGGCGCATCAGGAGTTCGGTGACATCACGCTGTACGCGACGATCGGGTTGGCCGTGGTGGCGCTGGCACTGGTCTGGTTCGTCGCGCCCAGGGCGACCGACAGCGACGTCGACCGGCGCCCCTCCCCTGCGCTGACAGTGGCGTTGCAGGTGTTGTCGGTGGTGGCCGCCGGCGTCGCCGTCTACTACGTGTTCCGTACCGGCGACTCCGGGGCGAAGGCGGTCTGGGAGGGCCAGTGACCCGCCAGGCGAGCAGCAGACCGGCCGTGATCAGCGACCGGAACGCCGCCCCGCCGGATCGACACCTCCGGCGACAGAAGGATTCGGCACCGGGTCGAGGGCGGGCCCGAGGTCTCCGGTTGCTGGTCAGCCAACACGCTGACCAGCAACCGGAGACGGCACCGGCCCAGCCGGGAGACCTGAACGGGACAGCTAGCTCTGGAATCGCCGACGGCGACGCGTCCACCAGAGCATGCCACTGCCGACGGCGATGAGCGCGGCAGCGAACGTGAGCACCAGACCGACGGGCAGGCTGTCGCCGGTGATGGGCAGACCACCACCCGATCCGCCGTCGTTGGACGGCGGCTCGGGGGTCGCGCCTCCGCCCCTGGACGCCTTCACGGTGGTGTTACCGCCGAGGTAGAGGATGTTCTTGGTCTCGGCGTCGTCGGTCATCGCCTTGACGGAGGTCTGCGTGGTGCGCGGCAGGTGCGGGTGCGCCGTGGTGAACTCCGATTTGGTGATGTTCTTCTTCGGTGCCTGTGAGAAGTCCACGCCGCCGACGGTGTAGACGTAGACCCTGCCGCCGTACTCACGCTCGAAGCTGTAGTCGCCCTCCTTGAAGGATTTCAGGTACCGCTGCCAGGTTTCGTTCTTGTCCCACTTCGCACCGCGGATCGGCCATCGGGACACTTCGTTGCTGTTGATGATGGCGCGGTAGTCGGTGGCCTTCTCCGCGTCCTGCAGCCTGATCCACTCCGCGGCGACGCGCGAGGTGTACACCCGGCGCAGGTCGGCGTACGCCGCATGGTTGTTGATCTTCTTTTCGACTTCGGGGAGGATCATGGTGTTGACGAGGCTCTGGTTGTGCTCGATCTGCGCTTTGGTCAGGTCGCAGGTGCCGCCTGGCACAGGCGTGTTGACCTCCTGCGGAACGGAGTTGACCTTCAGCGGCGCGTCGAGGATGTAGATGCCGCCGTCCTGCTCCCGCACCTGCGCCGGCTGGGGGACGATCCAGTTGCGGATGCTGTGCAGGCAGGGCCGTCCGTCGACCCGACTCAGCGAGTCCCAGAAGCGGGCGCCGCGGGCGGTGCTGGGGTTCATCGTCTGGGCGAAGTCGTGCTTCATATCCAGGTCAGCTTCGAGCAGCACGCGGCCAGCGTCGGTCTCGCCGAACCGGTCGTCCATGATCTTGTCGGGTTGGTCCGGGTTGAGGTTCACCCAGAACTTGTCCGGGGTGAGCGCGAGCCAGGTGAAGAACGAGTCGGAGACCAGCTCCGCCTTCTCCTTGCCGCCCGCACCGGGATTGGTGTCCGGATCTGGCATCTTCTTGGCGCTGAAGGAATAGTCCAGGCCCTCGCCCTTGACCGGCGCGCCCACGAAGCGCAGTTCCAGGGTGGAGAAGTCCACGCCGCCGGGACCACGCACGCGCTGACCGGTCGTGTCCAACTGACGGGCACGCTCGATCTGCTGGCGCGCGGTCTCCGGGTTCGGCGCGGACCGGTTGATCATGTCGTTGCCGCCGCCGCGTGAGCCCTGGTTCACGCCCGGCTTGGCGTTGAGGGTGGAGTCGTACCTGCTGTGCGGGCCAGGCGTGTAGCGGACGACTGCAGTGGAACGGTGCTCGTAGGTGGTGACCCTTGGCCTGCCCTGCGCGTCGTTGCCGATGTCCGCGCCCAGGTTCCGCACAGCCGTCCTGGTCTTCGGTTCCTGCTCCTGGCCGAAGGCGTACCGCAGTTTGTAGTCCTGGTACCTCGGGTCCTTGAGTACGACGCGGTCCTTCGGCGGCTGGCTCGTGTCGTGCGCGCCGCCGGACTTGAACTCGACGAATTCCTTGGTCCGGTGGTTGGCCGCGTCGTACTTGCGGATGGTCTTGCCGTCCTTGTCGAGGATGTACTCCTCACACAGCCAGTCCGGTCCGACGAGGTTCAGATCGCGTACGATCTTCGCGGTGAACGCGGCACCACGCCGGTTACGGGCGTAGTTCTCGATGTAGACCTCGTTCAGCCACTCGTCGAACGTGCCCGCGAACGGCCTGGTGCCGTTCTTCTGGTTGTTGTTGTAGGTGGCGTAGACCCGCTTCGGGTCGCCCTCCTTGTATCGCGAGCTGTCCTCGCCGATCTCGTCCAGGAATTTCGTGCGTTCGGCCGGGTCAGAGGGAAGGGTCAGACCGTCCATGGCCTGCCGTGGGTTGTCGAACTCGTACTCGTCCCAGTCCGCCTCGCGACGGATCGTGCTGTCCGCCGGCAGTCCGCCCGGCTTCGCTGGATCGCCTCTGACGCCGTACATCTCGTCGCAGCGCTTCGCCTTCGGTGCCGCCTCCACGCCGCCGGTGAGAACAGGCAGGCCACTGAAGGTCATCACGCTGGCGCAGGCGACCGCCACCGCGATTCGCGCCAGGCTGCGTGGGCGACGTCTGGGTGTCGGGTAGCTCATCTGGATCCTCGTCTGGGGAGGCTGAAAGACCAGACAGCGGAAGCGCTGCGGCAGATGCCTCCCCGTAGTCATCTGGTCACCAGCGCCGTCAGGCACCCTAGGCGTGAGTTCGCCGCCGATGCAGTCCAGCACTACCTGATCGATAGCTTTGGATGCGGGATCGTTACGTTCGCGCCACCACAGTCGTAGGGTGGAACGCCATGAGCGTCGATCGGCAGAGCGAAGAGCAGGAGTGGGCCGACAACCCACGGCTGAACGCGTGGCTGGCGAAGCAGGAGGCGGCCTTCCCGGGGTGGGCGCAGCAGAGTGGCCAGGCGTGGGACTTCACGCCCGGGTCGCTGGATCAGCTCGAAGACCTGCTCCGGCGGCAGTTCTCCATCTGGGAGGAGGTGAGCGCGGCGCAGGAGGATCCGATCGTGGCAGTCTCGGCCTGGTACCTCGGCGAGGTGCAGAACCGGCACTACGGCACCGTGTGGCACTGCAACCCGCAACTCCCGGTGAACCACCCTGACCAGGACGGCACACCGTTCGTGCTCATGCCCGAGGATCCACGCGACGAGTACGAAGAGGACGACGACGAAAGGTACCGACCCGGCAACAACCCCTTCGTCGAAATCCGAGCCCTGTTTGTCCGGGGCCCGGAGAACCGACTGCGTGACGTCCTCAACCGGTACCGATGACGGTCTCGGGGTGCCGGTGCGGCCCGGTCGAGGGCCCGGGCCGCACCAGCGGGGTGACCGTCAGCCGGCGTGGTACGCCCGGATGATGGTCTGGTCGATGCCGCTACCACCGTTCGCGCCGGCCTTCACCCGCAGCGAGACGGCCTGCCCGGCGGCGGCCTTCGGCAGCACGACCCGGTAGCTGTCGCCGCTGCTGGTGACCCGGGCCGAGGTCCAGGTGGCACCGTCGTTGGTCGACGTCCACACCTCGAACGAGGTCACCTTCTGCGCCGTGACACCGTGTGCCTGCCGGACGGCCAGCTCGGCCGTACCGCCGGTGGCGTGGTTGTTGGTGTCCATCGGCAGCGCGTAGTCCACCGCGAGCAGCGGCAACGGCACGCTTGCGGTCCCGTCCGGCCCGGCCGACCGGAACGTCCACGAGGTGCTGACCTTGGTGGAGATCGGCAGGATCAGGCTCGTGTCGACGTCGAGGGTCAGCCGGTAGTCCGACAGCTGCTGCGGCACCGTGAAGTCGGCGAGCGGGCGGTCCCGTTCCTCGACCAGCTTGCCGTTGCGGTACAGCGACAGCTTGCGGTTCACCCCGATGGAGGGTCCCTGGAGGCAGTCGGCCCGCTGGTGCTGGTCGGTCAGCGACACCAGGTCGATGTGCAGGTTGCCCCGGGTCCGCGACGGCGCGGTGGCGCAGCTCTGGTCGACGCCGGCCGGGTCGTCGTAGAAGCCGGAATGCAGCGGTTGCCGTGCCCAGACCTTGGTCTGCTGACTGCCCGGCTGGTAGCTGCGGGGCGCCTCCTGGGCCGACAGGCCACCGTAGACACCCTCGTCCGCCCAGCGGAACCCGGGCGAGAGGTAGTCGGTGCGGTTCGGCGGCAGGTTCCCCTCGTGGGTCTGCGTCACCGGGAACCCGTCCGGCGCGAAGCCACTGCGGACCAGCTGGGTGACCATCCCCTCCGAGTCCATCTGGTGGAATCGCTCATCGATGCGGGCGAGCGTCGCCTGCTCGGCCCGGCCCACCCGGAAGGCGGGGTCGGCCGGTACGCCGTCCGGGTACTCGTGCACCAGGTTGTAGCGGTACGGCTTGGCCGTGCCGGCCGGCGAATCGAGGTTGACGGCCGCCCAGCTGCGCCGGGACCCGACAGCGGGCTTCGGCATCGCGGTGGTGCGGACAGTGGTCTTGGACCCGTACCCGCTGACCTGGTGCCACCAGGACAACCCGTTCGGCGCGGTCTGGACGTTGGTGAGGTCGGTCTTGGTGGGTGTGGCGGGCACCCCGTCGACAGTCGCCGTCACCGCCCTGGCCCGCGCCGGGTCGAGGGTCACGCTCCGGGCACCGCGCACGTCCAGGTCGGCCTCGGCGGCGAGCGTGGTCTCCAGCACGTCACTGTCGACGTAGTAGGCGACGGACGAGCCGAGGATCGCGTACCGGCCGGCCGGCACCCGCAGCGTGAAGGTGTCTCCGGGGGCACCGCCCGCGCCGTCGTAGTAGACCACCGGGTCGGCGAGGTTGGTGACCAGCAGGTTGATCCAGCTCTCCGCGCCGTCCTTGAGCCCGGGCAGCGGCTTCGTGTGGATGGTCAGGTCATAGCTGGGCGGCTCGACGGAGAAGCTCACCGGGGTGGTCGAGACCAGCTTGCGGCCGGGACCGCGCGCGGTGACGGTGGCCAGGTAGAAGCCCGGCCGGGCGGACAGCGCCGCACGGTCGATCCGCACTGTCGTACCGGCGGTGGAACCGCGCTTGAGCGTCACCCGGTCGGTCGACAGCGACGCCGCCCCGCGCGGCACCGGCTGGCCGTCGTGGTTGACCACCGACACGTCGAGGTCGAGGTGGGTCGTCGCCGGGGTCGCCGCGCCGGTCCAGCTCAGCTTCGCCTCGCTGGTCCCGGACTGCGGGTACGCGAAGGTGCCGAGGTTGACCACCGGCTGGTTGCTGGTCGGGCCGCCGAGGGCCCGCG
>NZ_JAGPXZ010000024.1:0-18710 GCF_018070305.1 Micromonospora sp. M51
GGTCGGTTGTCTCCAGCAGCAGCCGCGCGTGGTCGGTGCGCTGTTGCAGCAGCCACTGGGCCGGGCTCAGACCGGTCTCCGACCGGAAGCGCCGGGTGAAGGTGCGCACGCTCATCCGGGCCTGCTCGGCCAGGTCGCGCAGCGCGATCGGCTCGTGCAGCCGCTGCCGCGCCCACTCCCGGGCGCCCGCCGTGCTGGAGTCGGTCGCCTTCGGCACCGGCTGTTCGATGTACTGCGCCTGGCCGCCGTCGCGCCACGGTGGCATCACGCAGCGGCGGGCCGCCCGGTTGGCCACCTCGCTGCCGTGGTCGAGGCGGATGACGTGCAGGCAGAGGTCGATGCCGGCGGCGACCCCGGCCGAGGTGAGCACCCGGTCGTCGGCGATGAAGAGCACGCCCGGGTCGAGGTCCACCCGGCCGTGCAGGTGGCGGAAGCGCTCGGCGTACGCCCAGTGGGTGGTCGCCCGCCGCCCGTCGAGGAGCCCGGCGGCGGCGAGCACGAACGCCCCGGTGCAGATCGACATGATCCGGGCCCCCCGCTCGTACGCCGCGCGCAGCGCCCCGGTCACCTCCGACGCGATGGTGCCCGACGTCAGCACGGTGCCGTCGTGGATGCCGGGGACGATCACCGTGTCGGCGGTCTCGAGCAGTTCCAGGCCGTGGTCGGGGACCACCTGGAAGCCGGCGGTGCTGCGCACCGGCTGCCCGCCCGGGGTGCACACCCGCACGTCGTAGAAGGGTGTCCCGTCGGCGGCCCGGGCGGTGCTGAACACCTGGGACGGGGTGCCGAGGTCCAGGCCAACCACCTGGTGCAGAGCGAGGACGGCGATTCGGTGCGGGCCAGCGGTCATGGCCCGATTATTGCGCATGATGGCTTTCCGGCCACTCGTCGCGGTGCCCGGCCCGGCCCAGACTTGCTCCGTGACCAAGAACCGTCGTCTGCATCCCGCCTGGCTGGTCGCCGCCGTCGCCTTCGTGGCGCTGGTCGGCGCGGCGGGCTTCCGCGCCACCCCGTCGGTGCTGCTGCACCCGCTGCACGAGGAGTTCGGCTGGCCGCTGGCCACCATCTCCGCGGCCGTCTCCGTCAACCTGTTGCTCTACGGGCTCACCGCGCCGTTCGCGGCAGCCCTGATGGACCGGTTCGGCATCCGCCGGGTGGTCTCGGTGGCGCTGCTGCTGGTCGCCGCGGGCAGCGGATTGACGGTCTTCATGACCGCCAGCTGGCAGCTCCTGCTCTGCTGGGGTGTGCTGGTCGGGCTGGGCACCGGCTCGATGGCGTTGGCGTTCGTGGCCACCGTCACCGGCCGCTGGTTCGTCCACAGACGGGGTCTGGTGACCGGAGTGCTGACCGCCGGCGGGGCGGCCGGGCAACTGGTGTTCCTGCCACTGATCGCCATCCTGGTACGCGACCACGGCTGGCGGACGGCGGCGCTCGTCGTCGCCGCAGCGGCGCTGGCGGTCGTACCCCTGGTGGTGTGGCTTCTGCGCGAGCACCCGGCGGATCTCGGCCTGCCCGCCTACGGGGCGACCGAGGTCGTCGCGGCACCACCGGCGACCGGTGGCGCGGCGACCCGGGCGCTCGGCGCGCTGGCGACGGCGGCCCGGACCCGACCGTTCTGGCTGCTGGCCGGAGGGTTCGCGATCTGCGGCGCGACCACCAACGGCCTGGTCGGTACGCACTTCGTGCCGGCCGCGCACGACCACGGCATGGCCCAGACCACAGCGGCCGGGTTGCTCGCCCTGGTGGGGCTCTTCGACATCGTCGGCACTATCGCCTCCGGCTGGCTCACCGACCGGGTGGACAGCCGGCTGCTGCTCGGCATGTACTACGCGCTGCGGGGGTTGTCCCTGCTGGTGCTGCCGAGCCTGTTCTCCGGCAGCGCTGAGCCGAGCATGCTGGTGTTCATCGTCTTCTACGGCCTGGACTGGGTGGCCACCGTGCCGCCGACCGTGGCGCTGTGCCGGGAGTACTTCGGCGGGGCCGGGGCAGTGGTGTTCGGCTGGGTGTTCGCCGCGCACCAACTCGGCGCGGCGGTCGCCGCCACCGGCGCGGGGCTGGTCCGGGACCGGCTGGGCGACTACGCGATGGCCTGGTACGTGGCGGGCGCTTTGTCGATCGGCGCCGCCGGGCTGTCGTTGCTGCTGCGTCGACGACCGGGCCGAGCGGTGCCGGAGGCCGTGCTGCTCGCCGCGACCGCGCCCCGGGCCTGGAGCTACCGGGGCTGAGCGGGTTCGCTGGTCAGCCGATCGTCCACTGCTGGGCGGGTCGGCCGTCGCAGGCGCGCTGGCGGATCTCGTCGTCGGGCTCGTCGCCGTCGTCGTCGGCCTGCGCGCACCTGCCGCTGTGCGCGGCCACCAGCAGCACCGGGCCGGTTCCGGTGGCGGACAGCCGCCACTGCTGGTTGGCCCCACCGTGGCAGGGGAACTGGAGCAACCGCGCGCCGTCGTCGGTACTGCCGCCCTCGACGTCCAGGCACTGCCCGTGGGCGGCGTTGGTCAGCGTCACCACGCCCGCGCCGGCCGGGTTGACGACCCACTTCTGTTCCGGACCGCCGGTGCAGACGGCCAGCTCGGCCCCCGCTTCCTTGTCGTCGCCGTCGAGCCCCAGGCAGAGCCCGGACGCGACCCGCAGCACCCGGGGGCCGGTGGTCGGTGCCGTCGAGGGCGTCGGCGACGGCTCGACCGACGGGGTCGGGCTCGGCCCGGCCGCCCCGGTGGTGGCCTCCGCCGCGCTGGACGTCGCACCCACCGGGGCCGGCACCGCCGGTTCGTCGTCGCCGCCGAGCAGCCCGGTCGCGAAGACCACCCCGAGGAGTACGCCCACCAGGCCGACGCCGAGCGCCACCCGCAGCAGCGGGTCGGTGAGCGGGCCGGAACGCGCGGCCCGTCGGCGGCCGCCGTAGACGGTGCCGGCGGGGTCGGGGCGTTCCTCGGGCGCGGGCATACGGGCCATCCTCACCCACCGCCGTCGGCCACGGCCAGTCGGTGCCGTCAGTCGACGACCCGGACGTCCTTCCAGAACGCCACCCGGTCACGCACCATCTCGGCGTCCGGTTTGGGCTCCGGGTAATACCAGACCGCGTCCTTGCTGGTGCTGCCCTCGTGCTCAAGGGAGTAGTAGGAGGCGGTGCCCTTCCAGGGGCAGACGGTGTGCGTCGTGGACTCGCGGATCAGGTCGTCACGCAGGGCGGAGCGAGGGAAGTAGTGGTTGCCCTCCACCAGCACGGTGTCGTCGCTCTCGGCGACGACCAGGTCTTTCCACATGGCTTTTGGCATGCCCCAACACTATTCCGCGCCGCCCACCGGGGCTGTGCTCAGCGGGTGGGCTGGGGGTCGGTGACGTCGGCCACTGTGGCGTCGAGGGCGGCGATCGCGACGTCGGCGGCGATCGCGACGGCCAGGCCACGCTCGCCGGCGCCCAGGGTGATCTCCCGGCCGCGCAGTCGCTCGTCGGCGACCACCGGCCAGGCCGTGCTCGCGCCGAACGGGGTGATGGTGCCGCGTTCGTAGCCGGTGGCGGCGAGGGCGCCGGCCGCGTCCGGCATGGAGAGCCGGTGCACCCCGAGCAGGGCGCGCAGCTTGGGCCAGGAGATGACCCGGTCGCCGGGGGTGAGCACGAACAGGTGATCAGCTTCACCACGACGCACCACGATCGTTTTGACCACGTCCGGGACGGCCACGCCCCGGACGGCGGCGGCCTCCGCGAGACTGCCGACCGCACCATGCCTGACCAGCCGATACGGCAGTTGGGCGGCGTCCAGGGCGGTGATCGCTGGCGATGGCATGCCCGCCACGGTAGCCGTCGCGCCTGCTACCGGACGGGAAACTGCCCCTGCCGACATCCCACGGTTTCCGAACGGCGAGCGTAAGGTGATCACATGCGCGCTGAGCGTGTGGATCATCCGATTGACCATGATCAAGCGGTGGACACGCTGCGGCGGTCGTACGCCGCGGTGCCCACGGGCGAGCCTGTCCGGCTGGCCAAACGCACCTCCAACCTGTTCCGCCCCCGGTCCGCTCCCCGGACTCCGGGGCTCGACGTGAGTGGCCTGAACGGTGTGCTGTCGGTCGACAGGGCCGCCCGCACCGCCGATGTGCAGGGCATGTGCACCTACGAGGACCTGGTCGACGCGACCCTCCCGCACGGGCTGATGCCGTTGGTGGTGCCACAGTTGCGCACCATCACGCTGGGCGGCGCGGTGACCGGCCTCGGGATCGAGTCGACCTCGTTCCGCAACGGCCTGCCGCACGAGTCGGTACGCGAGATGGACATCCTCACCGGCTCCGGCGAGATCGTCACCGCCCGGCCGGACGGGGAGTACGCCGACCTGTTCACCGCGTTCCCCAACTCGCTGGGCAGCCTCGGGTACGCCACCCGGCTGCGCATCGAGCTGCAACCGGTCGGCCGGTACGTGGCGTTGCGCAACATCCGGTTCACCCAGCTGGAGGCGCTCACCGACGCGATCGCCGAGGTGACCGCCACCCGCTCCTGGGCCGGCGAGCCGGTCGACGTGATGGACGGCGTGATGTTCAGCCCCGGTGAGGCGTACCTGATCCTGGGCACCTTCACCGACGCGGCCGACCCGCCCAGTGACTACACCGGTCAGGCGATCTACTACCGGTCGCTGCGCCAGCGCACCCGCGACGTGCTCACCGCGTACGACTATCTGTGGCGCTGGGACACCGACTGGTTCTGGTGTTCCGCGGCGTTCGGTGCGCAGCACCCGGTCGTGCGCAGGCTCTGGCCGGCGCGTTACCGGCGCAGCGACTTCTACCACCGACTGGTCCGGTTGGAGCACCGTCACCAGGTGGCGGCCCGGATCGACCGGCTGCGCGGGCAACCGGCCCGGGAGCGGGTCGTGCAGGACGTGGAGATCCCGCTGGACCGTACTGCTGACTTCCTGCGCTGGTTCGCCGGCGCGGTGGGGATGAACCCGGTGTGGCTGTGCCCGTTGCGGCTGCGGGAGCCGGCGGGTCCCGGTTCGGCGCGGTCCTGGCCGCTGTATCCACTCCAGCCGGGCCAGGACTACGTCAACATTGGGTTCTGGGGGAGCGTGCCGATCGCGCCGGGCGCCGCCGACGGCGACGTCAACCGCACGATCGAACGCAGGGTGTCGGAGTCGGGCGGGCACAAGTCGCTCTACTCCGACGCGTACTACGACCGGGACGCCTTCGATCGCCTGTACGGCGGCGACACGTGGCGGGCGGTGAAAGACCGCTACGACCCGGACCACCGGCTGACGGGACTGTACGAAAAGGCGGTAGCACGAGCATGAGCCTGACCGACCGAGATCAGGGGGCGGCGAGCGTCCCCGCCACCCCGCCGGCGGGGGGCCGGCGCACGGGTCCGACCGTCGCTGACGTCGTCCGCGCGGTCACCGCCGGGCCGCTTCCGGTGCGGATCACCGGGTACGACGGCAGCGCCGTCGGCCCGTCCGACGCCGGCATCACCCTGGCGATCCGTTCCGAGCGTGGGCTGTCGTACCTGCTCACCGCACCCGGCGACCTGGGCATGGCCCGGGCGTACGTCAGTGGTGACCTGGCGTTGCAGGGGGTGCACCCGGGTGACCCGTACGAGGCGTTGCGGGTGCTCAAGGACGAGCTGCGGTTGCGCCCACCGGCGCTGGCCGAGGGGCTGGCGTTGGTCCGTGGGCTGGGCTGGGAGCGGCTGATGCCGCCGCCGGCGCCGCCGCAGGAGGCGCAGCCCCGCTGGAAGCGGGTGGTGAACGGGCTGCGGCACTCGCGGGTGCGGGACAGCACCGCCATCTCGCACCACTACGACGTCTCCAACGCCTTCTACGAGAAGGTGCTCGGCCCGTCGATGACGTACACCTGCGCGGTTTTCCGGTCTCCGGACGACACGCTGGAGCAGGCCCAGGCGGCGAAGTACGACCTGGTCGCCGGCAAGCTGGCGCTGAAGAAGGGGATGCGGCTGCTGGATGTCGGGTGCGGCTGGGGTGGCATGGTGCGCCACGCCGCGCGCGAGTACGGCGTCAAGGCCCTCGGGGTGACCCTGTCGAAGGCGCAGGCGCAGTGGGCGCAGGCGGCGATCGAGCGGGAGGGGTTGACCGAGTTGGCGGAGGTGCGGCACCTGGACTACCGGGACGCACCGGCCGAGCAGTTCGACGCCATCTCCTCGATCGGGCTGACCGAGCACATCGGGGTGCGCAACTATCCGGCCTACTTCGGGGCGCTACGCAGCCGGCTGCGGCAGGGCGGGCGGCTGCTCAACCACTGCATCACCCGCGCGGACAACCGGGCTCCGCACCGGTCGGGCGCGTTCATCGACCGGTACGTCTTCCCGGACGGTGAGCTGGCCGGTCCGGGTCGGTTGATCAGCGAGGTGCACGACGCCGGGTTCGAGGTGCACCACGAGGAGAACCTGCGCCAGCACTACGCGCTGACGCTGGCTGCCTGGTGCCGCAACCTGGTCGAGCACTGGGACTTCTGCGTCTCGGAGGTGGGCGCGGGCACCGCCCGGGTGTGGGGGTTGTACATGGCCGGGTCGCGGATGGCGTTCGAGCGCAACGGCATCCAGCTGCACCAGGTGCTGGCCACCCACAACGGCCCGAACGGCGTGAGTGGCTAGCGGTGATCGAGCTGAAGGCGTTGCAGGCGCAGGTTAGGAACCTGGTGGACGACCTCCGCCGGCAGGTGGCGGAGGCGCCCGCCCTCCGTGCCGAGCTGCGCCAGGAGCACGCCCAGGCGCAGGCCGCCGAGCGGGTCGGCGGGAGCTTCGAGACCTGGCTGGAGGACGTGCTCGACCAGGCGGCGGTGGCCTGGGTGCTCGGCTGCGTGTTCGTCCGGTTCTGCGAGGACAACGCGCTGGTCGAGAAGCTCTGGATCGGTGGCGCCGACCCGGTCGCGCCGGCCGAGCGGGCCGTGCAGCACCGGCAGGCGTACCTGATCGCCAACCCCCGCCACAACGATCGGCACTGGCTGCGGGAAGCGTTCGGCTACCTGCGCGGCCTCAAGGCCACCGGCAAGATCTTCGACCAGCACAACCCCGCTTGGCGATTCGACCTCTCTGGCCCGGCCGCCGAGGAGCTGAGCGACTTCTTCCGCCGGGGCGCTGGGCAGGAGTCGCTGCGCCGCGACGACCTGAACACCCGCTTCCTGGGCGACCTCTACCAGGACCTGTCGACGCACGCGAAGAAGACGTACGCGCTGTTGCAGACGCCGGAGTTCGTGGAGGAGTTCATCCTCGACCGGACTTTCGAGCCAGCGGTCAAGGAGTTCGGCCTCGCCGCGACCAGCGTGATCGACCCGACCTGCGGCTCTGGCCACTTCCTGCTCGGCGCGTTCCATCGGCTGGTCGGCAAGTGGCAGGACCGGGAGCCGGCCACCGACATCCGGGTGCTCGCCGAGCGGGCGCTCGGCCAGGTGACCGGGGTCGACATAAACCCGTTCGCGGTGGCGGTCGCCCGCTTCCGGCTGCTGATCGCCGCCATGAAGGTGTGCGGGCTGACGAAGATGGAAAGCACCCCGGCCTTCCCGGTCCGGGTGGCAACCGGCGACTCCCTGCTGCCGTGGGACGAATACCGCTCGCGCGCCCAAGGCGACCTGTTCGCCGAGTCCGAGGGGCGGCCCGTCTTCGCGTACGAGAGCGAAGACGCCGACCTACTCAAGAACTACTTGGCCGAGAACCAGTACACGGTGGTGGTCGGCAACCCTCCCTACATCACTGTATCTGACAGCGCTCGAAATGGCCTGTATCGGGAGATCTACAAGACGGTATGCCATCGTCAGTATGCGTTGACGGTTCCGTTCGCTAAGCGCTTCTTCGACTTGGCCAAGTGGGCGGATGGGCACGGCGACGGTGCCGGTCATGTAGGCCAGATTACAGGAAACGCCTTTATGAAGCGCGAATTCGGTAGGCGCCTCATCGAGAATTACTTTGCACACGAAATTGAGTTGACCGAAGTCGTTGATACCTCTGGGGCTTATATTCCAGGTCACGGCACGCCAACTGTGATCCTGATTGGTCGCGCCAATAAACGTCGCCGTTCGGTCGACCTGCGTGCCGTCCTCGGTGTCCGTGGTGAGCCGGCCATTCCTGACGTGCCTGCAAACGGTAAGGTTTGGCGCGCGATTGTCGACCAAATTGACCGCCCTGGTGCGGACTCGCAGTGGATCAGCGTTGCTGACCTCCCAAGGTCGCAACTTGCAGCTCATCCCTGGAGTCTCACAGGTGGAGGCGCTACAGGTCTAATGCAGCACCTAGAAGGGATTAAAGACAGGAGTTTGGGGGACCTGGCCGATGCGATCGGATTCTTGGCTCTGACTAGGGAAGACGATGCTTACTTCGTTGATTTTCCGCTGGGGCGTCGGCTAGCGGCGGACACCAACACTGTCCCGTTGGCGACGGGTGCCGCGGTGCGAGATTTCGAGGTCAAGCCAGAGACTCTGACGATATTTCCCTACAGTATGGATGGGTCTCGGGCGCAAATTGGAAGGTCCGGCTCGAAGCATCTGTGGGGCTACCGGCCTCACCTCCATGCCAGGAGGGCTCTTGCTGGCACACAGGAACAACGGGGTCTTACATGGTTCGAGTACTCCGACTTCCATCCCGCGAGGTGGAGGGCACCTCTGAAAATTGCCTTCGCTGAAGTAGCAACGCACAACCATTTTGTGCTAGACCGAGGTGGGAAGGTATTTAAGCAAACTGCCCCGATTGTCAAGCTGTCGGCAGCGTCAAGCGAAGAGGATTATCTGGGGGTGCTTGGCTTACTCGACAGTTCAACCGCGTGTTTTTGGCTCAAGCAGTCCTGCTTCCCCAAAGGCGGCAGTGGAATCGGCCGGGGCATCCAACCAGAGAGTTGGATGGAGCGGTTCGCCTTTAACGCATCCAACGTTGAGCGGTTTCCTCTGCCGGGGGCTTTCCCGCTTGGGCGGGCGCGGGAACTTGATGGGCTGGCGCAGCGGCTCGCTAGTTTGACCCCGGCGGCGGTTGCCGCTTCGGGGGTGCCGAGCCGGCAGCGGCTCGCGGAGGCTGCGGCGGAGTACCACTCGACGCGGGCGCGGATGATCGCGTTGCAGGAGGAGTTGGACTGGGAGGTCTACCGGCTTTATGGGCTGATCGACGAGGATTTGACCTGCGTCGACCCACCGGAGTTGGCGTTGGGGGAGCGGGCTTTCGAGATCGTGCTGCACACCAGCGGCGCGCAGACCGAGTGGTTCAACCGGCACGGGTCGAAGCCGATCGATCGGCCGCAGCCGCATTGGCCGGCGGAGTACCGGTCCCTCGTGGAGCGGCGGATCGCCACCATCAAAGCGAACCGGCACATCGGTTTGATTGACCGGCCGGAGTGCAAGCGGCGCTGGTCCACTGACGGATGGGAAAAGATGCAGTCGGTCGCGCTGCGGGACTGGCTGCTCGACCGGTTGGAGGCGCCGGAGCTGTGGGCCGGTCAGGCGACGCCGCTGTCGGTGGCGCAGCTCGCCGACCGGATCGGCAGCGACCAGGATTTCCGGGCGGTGCTGGACCTGTGGGTCGGGCACGACAACTACGACCTGACCAAGACCTTGGGCCTGCTGACCGCCGACGAGCATGCGCCATACCTGCCGGCGCAGCGGTACAAGCCGTCCGGGCTGCGTAAGCGGTCGCAGTGGGAGCGGACTTGGGCGTTGCAGCGCCGGGAGGACGCGGGGGAGAAGGTCGACATCGAGGTGCCGCCGAAGTACGCCTCGGCGGACTTCATCCGGCCGTCGTACTGGCGGGCGCGCGGCAAGCTCGATGTGCCGAAGGAGCGGTTCATCTCGTACCCGCAGGCGGGGCGGGACAGCGACGGCAGCGAACTGCTCGGTTGGGCCGGATGGGACCACTTGAAGCAGGCGCAGGCGCTCGCCACCGTCTACCTTGACCGGAAGACGCAGGAGGCGTGGCCGGCGCACCGGCTGCTGCCGCTGCTCGCTGGGCTGGTCGAGATTGAGCCGTGGCTGCACCAGTGGCACTCGGGTGAGCAGGCCGGCTTCCCGGGGTCGCCGGCCGAGTTCTTCACCGACTTCATCAACGCTGAGCTGGCTCAGCTCAGCTCCGACCGCTCGGCGTTGGCGTTGTTGCGAGGGGTGCCAGAGTGGCCGTAGCGGTGACGAGGCGAGAGCTGGGCGAGCGGGTGCTACCCAGCGGCCTCGACATTGAGGACCGCGACGAATGTCGCCTGGGGCCACTCGGCGGCTCGCGGCAACTGCCCGTTGAGCAGTGCGTTCGCATAGGGAGGCAGCTCGCGCGCGGGCGGTCGTAGGACGGCCTCAGAAAGCCGATCATAATTCGGATTTCCGGTCGCGGCTTCGTAGCCCTCGTGTATCCACTCCGATGCCCGCCGCAACACTTGCGCTGCAATGGTCGCCGGTCGCGACCTAGCAGCGGTCGAGGTGGCCAGCGGTCTGCCTTCATGGAAAAGATGAGACCACGGGCGACTTCTGGACAAGTGGCCGTTTAAGGTGGTACGCCGGCCGTGCGGCCCTTGGTGAACTGCCGCAACATCGAGCGCAGTAGTGATGGCGCATCCGAGGTGGCGGATATTCAGGACGTGCCTGCACTTGGGCGGAAGAATATCATTCGGGCACGCAGCGTTCTTGGTGTCCTCCGGCCACTCTGGCGCCTTACCACCTGGCACGTGCCAACCGTTGTAGAAGCAATACAGGGGCAAGATGGGCGCTGCGAAATTTGCCTCGTCATCAAGGCAGGCTTCGATAAGCAGATCGTACTGCCGCTGGCGACGCGCCGTGGTGTGGGCGATTTCGTGGTAAGTGCCGTCGGTCGCCAGCTTCTTTGCCTGGACGCGGAGGCCGACCCACCCCTGCCCTGGCCCGCCGACCCACCACTCCCAGTCCGCGCCGTTCGCCGCTTCTTCAGTGCCGTTGAAACGTTGCACCAGCAGCTGCGGATGACGGCGAGCGAGATCGAAGAGATTGTGTTCGGTAATGGAATCCTCACGGAACGAAAAGCCCGCGTCCGCGAAGGCAACCCGTTCCCATGTGAATTCGGCCAGCTCGTCCATCTGCCTGATCAGGCCATCGATGTCAAGCGCTTCAGCTCGCTTTCGCACTCGCTTGGCTGTCGGCCGTATGGAGGCCATCCTTCAGCCGGGGTTCGAGTCGAGTTGCGCGCGGTCGAAGAGCGCCCAGTTGTCGGCCCACCTGGTCACGTCCTGCGGCTTGATATTGCTGTGAAGGCTCTTGCTGTTGCGCGGCCGGGTGACCACCCGCGCCAAGAAACGTTCGTGTCGCTGTCGAACGTCACGTCGCAACTCGTCGCCTGGTGCGACGAAGAACTCGTACACGGGCCCTGTAATGTTGACGAGGACGTACGCGGCCGATGAGCTGGCCATGAATGTCTCGATGTTTTTGATCATCCAAGCGCCCTTGCCGGCCACCATGACGGCGGCGCGCTGCCCGTTCACCTCAATGTGGGTTCGGTGCCCCGCTATGCTTGCGCTGCGCCCGCTGAGTAGAGCCTGACCTACCGCAAGATGGCGACCTGCCTCATGGGTCTGCTGCTTCTTGCCCATGGCAACTCCAAGGGGGGGCGAAGGTGAGTCGGATCCAACGAGACATCCTCGGCCTGCAGACGGCGCGCGTCGAGGCTCATGTCAGGAATCTTGCTGTGCCGTTTACCGGCAGAGGCTCCCGTCTTTGACGCTCGCCACAAACGAGGACCACGCTCTCCTGTCGATCCGCAGGCTGGCACCCGTCGGGTCCTTGCTGTCGCGGAGCCCGACGATGCCGGGGATGTTGTCGGCGACCTCGACGCAGTCACCGCCGTTGTTGCTACGGGTCGACTTGCGCCAGACGGCACCGGTGAGGTCAGGCACGGGAATACTCCTCTGCAACTTGCTGGATCAGGTTCTTGGATCGGGACTCGTTGAGAGCGCGGCGCGCCATGTCGGCCCAGATGGCATCGTAGGCGGCGATCTCGTGCGGCTTATCGAGGTAGATCGCCCCGGTCGCAGCCTCCAGGTAAGCCACCGGCGGTTCCACCTCCTTCCCGCTGCTGTCCTGCGGGAACTCCATGATCGAGAAGGCCCCGGCCATCGCCCCGGCGTGCAGTCCAGCAGAAAAATTCAGCACTTGGACGGTTACGTTGGGTAGTTCGGCGGCCTTCATGATCTGGTGTAGCTGTTCCGCCATGATCGTGGCGCTGCCGACCGGCCGGCGCAACACCGCCTCGTTGAGTATCACGCTCAGTTGCGGAGCCGAGAACCTGGTGAGCAGCGCCTGTCGTTCGATGCGGAGTTGGACGGCGCGCTGCCGCTCATCGCTGTCTCCGGCGTCGACCGAGCCACCGGGCATGTTGAAGACCTGCTCGGCGTAGGCGCGGGTCTGGAACAGGCCGGGGACCAGTTCGGGTTGGTACTTGCGGATTTCGGAGGCGGCGGCTTCGAGCCCTATGTAGAGCTGGAACCAGCGGGGCAGGCCGGAGCCGATGTAGTCGTGCCACCAGTTTTTGTTCTCGCGGGTGGCCGACGCCATCGCGAGGACCAACTCAATGTCGTCGTCGGAAGCGCCGTAGAGATGGAGCATCTCCTTAACGTCTGTCGCACGGAAGCGGACGTTCTCGGCGCCGCTTTCGATCCGATAAAGAGTTGCACGTGCACGGTCCAGTTCCTCGGCGGCCTTCTCCATCGTCAGGCCGGCGGCTTTGCGAAGTGCTTCGAGCTTCCTGCCGAGCTGGCGCCGAAGCATGGTCGATCCGGCTACTGCCTGTGACACCCCTGCCTCCGATGGTCCTGTCGCGGTTGACGCACGTCTGCCCAATTTAACGCTTCCGATGTATCAGAAACAATAGACACGTCACACTGGGTCCTCCTAGAAGTGGTAAGCGCTTATAAGACGACCTTTGTTAGACGTTGCATCTGATTCGACGCGGTGCTTGACTGCCTCTGCGGCCACTGTGGAGTTGTCGCTGCTCAGCCGCTATCTGTGCCCTGCTGTCGTACTGCTGATTGAAGGCTGCGGTGGCAGGTGCCGGGGTGGGGCTGCCGGTGCGGGGCAGGCCGATGGGCTCACCCCTTCCACAGTTCGATCTCGACGGTGAGAGGCAGGTCCTGTCATGCGCGTCTTCTTCCGGCGTGCCCGGCGTCGTCAGCGGTCGGTCAGTGGGCCGACCTGCTACCGCTCGGCGGCCTACCATCCGCTGCGGCCCTGGCAGGTGCGCGAGCGGGGTTTCCGGCCCACTCCGCTCGGTCGTCGCGGGCTCGATCCGCAGGAGGTGCGGGAGTTCCTCGACCGGGTCGCCGGTGACCTGGCCGTTGTCTACGACGCGCTGGCGCAGAGCCGCCGGGAGACCGACCGGGTCAAAGACGCGCTGCGCCGCTGGCAATCCCAGCAGGCCCGCGTCCGCAACGAGCGGGGGTACGACCGGTGACCGAGCGTTGGGTCATCCACCTGCCGGTGGTCGTGAACGACCTGGTCTCCGCCCAGCGTCTCGCCCGGGTGGTGGCGCACTGGACGCACGTCCTGCCGCAGACCGACCCGGGCGGCACCACCGTGTCGGCCGAGGACGCGCAGCACGTACGCCACTGGGTCTTCTGCGACCGGCTGCTGCCCGGCGGTCGGCGCTGCCTGCTCCGGCCTGACCACGACGGCGGGTGTTCCCGGCGTTTCCGGCAGCGATGAGCGCGGCGGGACGGATCTCCTGAGAGCCGGACCGGCGGGCTGGGACCTGCGGCGATGACACCTTAGGATCGGCGGGTTGCCGGTGACGCCGGCCTCACGGGGGCGCAAGTGCGAGGAGCGGTGATGACCCTGTTACGGGACGTGATCGAGATTCCGACCTCGGTCGGTGACGGCGACTTTGTCGTCCGCGCCGCCGAGGGCGCCGACCTGCGCCGATACGTCGTCACCGACCAGCTCCGGGACAACTTCGCCGAGGCGCTGCGCCGCATCGGGCACGCCGTCACCACCGGCCGCTCCCAGGCGATGTTCCTGCACGGCTCGTTCGGCTCCGGCAAGTCGCACTTCATGGCGGTGCTGCGGGAGATCCTCCAGCACAACCCCGCCGCCCGCGAGGTGCGCGGCCTGGCCGAGCCGGTCCTCGCCGCCGACCCCTGGCTGCGCGACCGCAAGCTGCTCACCCTCACCTTCCACATGCTCGACGCGCGCTCCGTCGAGCAGGCCGTCCTGGAGGGCTACCTCAACCAGATCACCGCGCTGCACCCGGAGGCGCCCGTCCCCGCCGTACACCGGTCGGACGCGATGCTCGGCGACGCCGCACGGCTGCGCGAGCGGATGGGCGACGACGCCTTCTTCGCGGCGCTGCGCGACGGTGGCGGCGCACCTGCGGCAGGCGGCGGCCTCTCACTCGCCGCGCTGCGCGCCCAGGCCGACGGCTGGACCCCGCAGAGCTACGCCGCCGCTGCGGCGGCGGTACCCGGCACTGAGCAGCGGGACCGGTTGGTCAGCGCGCTGACCAGCACGTTCTTCACCGGTGCGGTCCGCAGCGGGGAGTACCTCGACCTGGACACCGGCCTCGCAGTGATCACCCGGCACGCCAAGGCTCTCGGGTACGACGCGCTGGTGCTCTTCCTCGACGAGCTGATCCTCTGGCTCTCCACGAAGATCAGCGACCACACCTTCGTCAACACCGAGGGTGCCAAGCTCAACAAGCTCGTCGAGTCGGCCGACGCCACCCGGCCGCTGCCGCTGATCTCGTTCGTCGCCCGGCAGCGCAACCTGGAGGACTTCCTCGGCCCCCAGGTCGGCGGCACCGAGCGGGAGGCCCTCGCGCACGTCATGCGCAGCGTCCAGGGCCGCTTCGGTGAGATTGTCCTCGCCGACACCAACCTGCCCGAGATCACCGAGAAGCGGCTGCTCAAGCCGCTCACCGACGAGGGCCGGGCGGTCATCGACAACGCCTTCGCCGCCGTGAAGGGCAACCGGGAGGTCTGGGACGCCCTGCTGCTCGGCGCCCAGTACGGCGACGCCGGAATCGGCTCGGACGCCGCCGCCTTCCGCAAGCTCTACCCGTTCTCGCCCGCCCTGGTCGCCACCCTGGTCGCCCTCTCCCAGGCGTTGCAGCGCGAGCGCACCGCGTTGAAGGTGATGACCGAGCTGCTCGTCGACCGCCGAGACACCCTGCGGGTCAACGACCTGATCGGGGTGGCCGCCCTCTTCGACCCCCTGGTGCTGCACGGCGAGCTGCCCGACCGGCCCAAGCTCAAGCAGCTCTTCCAGGCCGCCCGCACCCTCTACACCCAGAAGCTGCGCCCCATCCTGCTCAACCTCAACGGCATCATCGAGGAGCAGGCGGCTGGCCACCAGCAGTTCCAGCTCGACGACAAGCTGGTCAAGACGGTGCTGCTCGGCGCCCTGGTCCCCGAGGTGCCGGCCCTGCACAACCTCACCGCCGCCAAGCTGCACGCGCTGAACTTCGGCTCGATCACGTCGCCTATCCCCGGCTACGAGCGGCAGATCGTGCTCAACCGGCTTAACCGGGTCGCCGACGGCGCCGGCGAGCTGCACCTCACCAAGACCCCCGACCCGGTGGTCAGCCTCAAGCTGCACACCGTCGACTACGACAAGCTGCTCGACCTGGTCCCCGAGGACGAGGCCACCACCACCGGCGTCCGGCAGCAGCTCATCCGGGAGCTGGTCACCGCGGAGATGGGCATCGCCGGCGCCGAGGGGCAGCTTGGTGAGCTGCTGCACTCCCGCGACTGGCGTGGCCGGCGGCATACCGTCCAGGTCAAGTTCGGCAACGTCCGTGACCCCGACACGATGCCGGTCTCCGCGCTGATTGCCACCGGCGAGGCGTGGCGCGTCATCATCGACTATCCGTTCGACCCGCAGGGCTACGAGCGCAGCGCGGACCGCGCCCGGATAGAGCGCCTGGAACGGGGCTCCCGGACGGTCTTCTGGCTGCCCTACTTCCTCACCGACGAGCTGATGGGCAAGGTCGGTCAGCTTGCCAGGATCAACTACCTGCTGGGCAACGGCGCCGGCGACCGGCTCAACTCGCTGGCCGCCGACTGGCCCCTCGCCGACCGGCAGCAGGGCCGGGTCTACCTCCAGCAGCGCCAGACCCAACTGCGCGGCACGCTGATCAGCGCCATGATGCAGGCGTACGGGTCGGCCACGTCGCGCGGCTCCGACGTGCAGGACGACACCATCGGGGTGTTCCACACCCTCGCCGAGGGCCTGCATGTCGGCGACCCTCGGGGTGGCACTCTCGCCGAGGCGTTCCACAACCTGACCGGGGAACTCCTCGCCTGGTCCTACCCGGGCCGGCCCGCCATGCCGGACGACGAGAAGCCGGTCACCCGCGGCGAGATGACCAAGATCCTGGAGTACGCCCGGCTGGCCGCCGCCGACCCTGCCCGCGGTGTCAGCGTGCCCAACCCGGTCGACCAGCGCATCCTCCGGCGCGTTTGCAACAATTTGCGCCTCGGCGAGCTGATCGAAGGCCGCTACGTGCTCAACACGAGCACCTGCCGGTGGAGTCAGCACCTGCTCCAGGCCGCCGCCAACGAGGGCTACACCGACCACTTCCCGGTGCACGTGCTGCGCCGGCTCATCGACGAGCCCGCCGCGTTCGGCTTCGACCGGGAGCTGCAAAACCTGATCATCGTCGTCTTCGGGCTGGAGCAGCAGCTCGCCTGGTACCAACACGGCGGCAAGGTCGACGTGGGCAACCTCGCCCTCGTGCGCGACGAGCTGGAGCTGCGCCACCCACCGATGCCCGACGAGCAGGCCTGGAGAGACACAGTCCGCCGGGGTTCGGCGATCTTCGGCGGCGTGCTGCCCGTCTGGCGGACGCCGGCCAACCTCGGTGAACTCGCCGGAACGCTGCGCACGGCGGCGAGTACACGCACGAAAGCGGCGAACGACCTCGTCAAGGCGCTCGAAGCCCACGCCGACGTGCTGGGCCTGGACACGTCGGCCCCGACGGGCCGGCTCGCTACCGCACGCCGCGCGGCCCGACTCGTGACCGAGCTAGTCGCCGAGCGCGACGACGTGGTGCTGGTCGAGACGGTTGCCCGTGCCGACCTGGGCGACGTCGACGACCAGGCCGTCGGAGAGCTGCTCAGCCAGGCGGGAACCATCCTCGCCGCCATGGCCCGAGGCCACCAGTGGTCCCTGCTCCAGGCGATCTCGGCTCGGGCCGCCTACGACGAGCAGGCGCAGGCAATCATCGGGCAGCTCCGTGAGGTCGCCCGGCACCAGCAGCACGGGCAGGACCTGGTGGACGCCCTCCAGACGGCAGTCGACGCGTCGGCGGCGCTGCTCGCCACCAACCCGCCGCAAGATTTCACCGTCACCCCCCGCGATACCACGCCGAACGGCGGGGGGACGATCCCCACCGTCACGGTGCCGGGGCAGCAGCCCCGCGAGTCCGGCCCTGTCGATGTGCCCGCGAATGGTGGCGATGGCGAGCCGGGCCGTGCGGATGAGATCGAGGGGACCGGTGGGGCCGGGCCGGTCGCGGTGGCCGGTGGTGATCGGCTGATCGCGGTCGCCCATCAGCGTCGCGAGGTCGCCGATGCGGCCACCTGGGAGAAGGTAGCTGCCGAGATCGCGGCCGAGGTCACCGCTGGGCGGCGGGTCACGGTCACCTGGGAGATCCGGTGACCGGCTCGGCGGCCGGCCGCCTCGCACACCGGTTAGCCGGCGCGGCGGGATCCGCCGCCGGTCGTCCTGAGGTGGCATCGTGAGCGTGCCGGTCGGCGTGGCCCCGCCCGACGCGATCCGCCGCAAGGTCGAGGCGTGGCTGGCCGAGGACGACCCGGCGGACGCCATCGCGCTGACCGCCCGCCCCGATGGACCGGCCGAAACGGTGCTCAGCATCAACGGCTGTCGGGTCCGGGTCGTCCCGTGTCCCACACCGCTGGCCGCCCGTGCCGCCCTGCACGACCGGGCCGACGGCGAACGGCTGGTCCTGTTGACCGAGCTGACCGACAGCGAACTGGGCGACGGGGTCCTCGCCCACCTCAGCAAGCAGACCGTGCGCAAGATCGACCCGTGGGATCTGGTCCGGCAGATGTTCGGCGGAGTGGCCGCCCTCGACCCCACCCTGGTCCGGGTCGGACGCTGGGTCGCCAACGCGCTCACCGACCACGCCCCAGCCGACGGTTGGCCGGCCCCGCCCGGCGCGATCCTCACCCGCGACCACGCGCTGCGCAGCCTCACCTCGGAACTGCTCGACCTGCCACCCGCCGAACTCGACGACAGCGGCCTGGTGCAGTGGAGCACCGATGCGCGGCGGCAACTGCGCTTCACCCAGCTGCCGGAGGCCGTCGCCGACGGCATCACCGCGTACCTGACCGGGACCGCCGGCCATGCCGCCGTCCCGATGATGGCCGCCGTACGCGCCGGACACGGCGTCGACGTCATCCCACTGGGGCTGCTGGCCGGGCTGCTCTGGAGCGCCGCCACCGGTGGCGCCGTCCAGGTAGAGGCGGCTGTCGGTCGTACCCGGCTGGAGCCCCGATTCGGTGGGCTCCGGCCCAGCCTGCAGCAGGCCGAATCGCTGCACCAGGCGGCCGAGGCGTGGGTCTACCGGACCGTCGAGTCGGGTGACAACGGCCGGGATGAGGCGATGCGGATGCTGCGCCGGGCCGAGGCGATCGCCGCCGAGATCGGCATCACGGCCATGCTCGGTGCCTCGACCGTCCTGCCCAGCGGATTCGTCCAGCGGCTGCGGGCCTTCGCCGACGCCGTACGACTCGCCGTGCCGGCCGGTGGGTCGGCCCCCCCGGCGGCGGGGGGGGG
>NZ_JAGPXZ010000240.1:0-7772 GCF_018070305.1 Micromonospora sp. M51
CCGCCGACCCGGTGGCGGCTGGCGCACTCGCAGCGGTACGCGGCGCGCTCTTCGGTGCGGCGGCCTTCGGCGGCGAGCCGGTGGCCTTGGCACCCCGGAACACCACGTCCGAGCAGGAGTAGTAGGTGTCCGGGGTGTTGGAGTTCTGCCAGATCGTGTAGATCAGGTGTCGGCCGCTGCGACCCGCCGGCAGCCGACCCGCCAACTGGTACGCCCCGGCGCGCACCGGCGGGTCGGTCCGGGTCAGAAACGGGCGCGACTCCAGGTCCGCCCAGGTCAGCTTCTTGCGGGGGTCGTAGTCGGGCTTGGTGACGTAGAGCCGGAAGGTGCCCCGGTGCTCGATGGTGGTCCGGTACCGGAAGGTGAACGTGGCACCGGTGGTCAGTTCGGTGCTCGGCCAGTCGGTGCGGGGCAGGTCCAGTCCCCGGTACGCGGACAGCCCACCACTGCACAGCTCACCGTCCGGGATCCGTTCCCGGTCTCGCCCGTTGATGGCGGCAACGCGTACGTTGTCCCACTCGCGCACGGCCGCGCCGGCTTCGATCGCCGCCCGGCAGGCGCTGGTGGCCGCGTACCGGCCCTCGGGGCCGCAGGCCGCCGCGCGACTGACCGGGTCGGTCGGGGCTCCGTGGGCGGCGGCGGGCGTGGCAGCCAGCGGCACTGTCGCGGCAGCGACCAGCACAGTGGCGAGGAGCCGGCGTACGGGCATGAGGACGACCTCCGCCCACTGGTACGGCCGGCGCGGGGCAAAGGTTCGACGGCTCCGGTCACCGTTTCCCGTCGACGGACCCTGCGGCGCGATCGGCGAGGTAGGCCAGGTAGAGCAGGTAGGGCACGACGAGCAGGGCGAGCACCAGCACTGCCGCGATCACCGGCGGATCACCGAAGACCGCCCCGAGCACAATCGGCAGCGGTGAGACGGCCGCCAGCAGGATGCCGGTGCGGCGCAGAGGGCGGGCGACCCGTTGGTGCGCCGCGTGCCAGTGCTCCGCCGAACGCATCGTCGCCGGCGTCCGTACACCGGGGCTGCGGTTTCTGTTCACCGTCGGTTGCAGCGCGGCCCGGGCGGTGAACGCCACGAGCCAACCGAGGAACGCGTAGACCACGGTCACAAAGGCCCCGGGCCACACTCTGGCACCTCCCCACGCATCGCCAGCCATCAGCGTAGAGGGCGGGAATCCCCGGGGTGGGCGTGGCGTTTCGATACTCGGAACCGCTTGCACCGAGGAGGCAGAGATGAAGGTACGTAGCTCGTTGCGTGCGCTGAAGCAGAAGCCAGGTTCGGTGGTGGTCCGCCGTCGCGGCCGGACGGTCGTGGTGAACCGCGCCAACCCGCAGTGGAAGAGCCGCCAGGGCTAATCCAGCCCTTAACGGACGTAGCAATCAAAGAGCGCCCTGACCGGATCATCGGTCAGGGCGTTTGGTCATGCTCGGTGAGTTCACCTGCGCTTGACTGGAACTGATTCGAAGTGACGACATCGGCATCGGCGGGGTCTGCCGGGCGGGTCGCAGGCGGCCGGCGATCGCTGCACTCCTGAAATCACCCAGCCTTGCGACACCGCCAAGGGCGTGCGATGGTCACCGTCGCGCCGGCGCCGACAGTGAGGTTGCCGACCATAATGACCCAGGTCGCCTTCGCGGCCGGGATACGGCCAGCGTGCCCGCCCAGCCCCGTCGGCCGCACCCTCGGTGCGCGGAACCCACTCCTCCCATCGTGCTGTCGGGGCAGCCTCAAACGCGTGGAGCCGCTAATGTGATGCCCTGTAGTAGCACGTGAGTTAGATGTTCAAACTCTCGGCGCTATAGGAAACCTGACGCTCATCAGGCGGTCGCTGGTACCCCGCGACCGCCTGATGAGCGTCGCGTCGACTACGTTGGACATCGATCTCGAAAGCAACAATAGATATTGACGGAAGAGAGCTTGCAAGGTAGCCTTCACCTTTAACGATCTTCGATCGAAAGAAGGAGCATATGAACATCCCTAAGAATCTCCGGCTCGCCTTGGCCTCCGCTATTGGCGCCACCTTGATGCTGGGTGCATGGGGATCACCAGCCCATGCCCACTTCACTGCGGCCTACCACGGCTCTGACGTGGCAACAGTATCGTCGGGTCACACCTTCGTGGAAGTTTATGATAAAGAGGCGGACGGCAACGGCGTGTACGGCTACTTCTGGCTGAACGATGGCACCTCTCGCACGGTCGGCGACCCGAACGGGAGTAGTGCTGGCGGCGGGAGCGCCGGCTTTAGCGTCGGGGTCGATTGGTACTACGTGTGCGAGAGGAACGTAGGATGCAGTGGGGTGCAACAAGCCTAGATATTCGAAGCAATGATGGTTCGTCATCGCTGCTTTGAAGAGGGGCCGAGGCAATTGGATTATTCTAATGTTCAAAGTGCCGACTCCGCTGAAAGCCTATAGTCGGCTCTGGATCACGGTCAGCGACCTTCACTGCTCTGGCATCTCGCCTCAATAAGCATTTCAGTTTCCCTAATCGATTACTTGGGGCGCCAACCGCCACGCTGTTATCATTAGTGATGATGGGGCATTGTTCCGCGCCTCGCGAATCTCTTAACTTCGCGCAATTGAGAGGTACAGAGCGTCGCACTTGCAATTGGGCGGCAGCAACAACCAAGGCCGATCTGGATTCTCACCGTTCGCGATCGACTGCCGCTCCATCTAGGCGTCAAGAGAAGTTGCGACAGTTGCGGGTTAGCAGATTGGTTTAGTCTTCGACTGACCTGCTAACCCGCAACTGAAGGCCCCCGCGCGCTCGAGTCACGCAGCATCCTCGCGCGGGCGGTCACCCCCCCCCGAGATCATGGACGAACTCGACCGGGTAAAGCGTCGGGGGACCTTCCGGTCGGTTGCAGCGATCTGCTGACCGACCACGTTCCGACGGTCTTCGACCCCGGCACCCGACCGCAGCACCGCGCCCGTCGGTGCGGGAACCGTCCTGCCGTGCCCTTCGGTGGGGCGACATGCCCAGTCAGCGCACCAGATCACCGCGTTCGCCCTCCCCGTGCTAGTCGCGACACTGCTCGTCCTCAGTGGCACGCAGGTAAGGTTTGGACTGGCCCAGTTCGCGCCGGTGCTGGCGTTCTGCCTGCTCATCCGCACCTGGGCGGCCCGCACCTCGTTGTGCTGGATCATGGCCACCGGCAACGCGGCACACGGCGTCGTCCTGTTCGGCATCGGGGCGCTGGCCGCCACCGACTGGCTGGTCTTCCCGACGCTGCGGGTGGGCGCATTCCTCATCGGCTCGGCCGCGGTGCCGCAGGACGTCGGCTCGTAGGTCACAGCGCCCCGGTTGCTGGGCGGCGACCTGCTGGTAGCCGCCCAGCAACCGGCCGGTTGTAAGCAACCACCTCGGTGACCCAGATGGCCGGGCCGGCGGTGGCGAGTTCATCGTGCAGATAGCCGGTGCCTCCCGGACGGCGGGGATCACCGGGGCACTTCCGCGGTCGCCAGAGCTTGTAGCCGTACCCGACGGTGTGATCCCGGAAGCGGTTCCACGCCCGCTGCGCGGCGGCGCTGGCGGCCGTTGGGCCGGCTCCGTCTCGTCGCTAGCATCGTGCACACCGAACTCGGCCTCGACCGGACGCCCCGACTCTTACGACCTCGACGAATTGGAGCATCAGGCGTGCGCGGCAATCGGGATCGTCGATCCCTGACCACCGCTAGGGGCGCCCGCGACCAGACGGTGGTGACGATGCGGATTGACTAAGATGCTTCGAGAGATCGCCCCGACGAGGAGGACCCGGTGTTCATCTTGGAGCTGTCCTTCGGCGACGAACCCGACCGGCTCGCCGCTCGACCGGCGCACCGGGAGCGTCTCCAGGCCCTGCATCAGGAGGGCCAGCTGGTCATGGCCGGGCCGCTCGCCGACGACTCCGGAGCACTCCTGGTCTTTGACGTCCCAGACGCCGAGGCGTTTGCCGCGATCGTCGCCGCGGACCCCTATTACCGCACCCCCGGGGTGACGATCGCCAGCCAGCGGGAGTGGTCACCGATCGTCCGGTAGCCAAAGGCGACGAAGCCCGCCTACCGCTGTCTCTGGTGACCGGCCCGATTCACGACTGGTCGTCCACGGCGCGCGCAGCACGGTTGCCAACCCCAGTTACAGCAGGTAGGACACGACCAGCACGGCGAGCACCAGGAGCGCCGAGGATGACCGGCAGCGGGCACACGACCGTCAACAGGATCCCGGTCCGATGGAACGGGCGTTCAACCCGGCGGTGCGCCGCGTACCAATGCACGGTAGATCTCAGGGTCGCGGTGGCCGCACTCCGGGACTGCGGTAGATGTCCCGACGGCCGCAGATGCTCTGGTGGTGGATGCAACAAGCCATTCGAGTGATGCGTAGATCATCGAATGAACGCTCCGGCCAGCAAACGCCACCTCCTGACGCATCAGGTGGTGTCATCGCAAATCCCCAGCCCTCTGGGTATTACCGACCACTGGCGAAGGGGTGAGCACGGCGCTTACGACGGCAGGGCTCAAAACAGTGAACGCCCTGACCGGATCATCCCGGCCAGGGCGTTTCTCAAGGGTGGAGCCGAGGGGACTCGAACCCCTGACCCCCACACTGCCAGTGTGGTGCGCTACCAGCTGCGCCACGGCCCCTTGCTGTTGTCCCGGTCGCCCGGGCACTGGGAAACTATACACAGACCCGCTCGCATGGTCATCTCGCGGGGTCCCCCGCCACAGCCGGGTCAGTTGAGCGCCACGTCCGGCGGGAAGTGCGCGACGGCGGCCATCATCCCGCCCTGCCGGCGCAGCACCATCGGCCACAGGTCGTCGGGCCGGTCGACGAAGGCGTCCCCGGGCAGCCCGTCCAGCACGAACCAGGACCCGTCGGCGATCTCCTGCTCCAACTGGCCGCTGCCCCAGCCGGAGTAGCCGGCGAAGACCCGGATGCCACCGATGCTCTCCCGCAACCGCTCCGGGTCGACCGAGAGGTCGATCGTGCCGACCGCCCCGGACACCTGGTGGAAGCCCTTCAGCCGACGCATCGGGTGGCGCATCCGGGCGAGGCAGATCGCCGAGTCGGGCTGCACCGGGCCACCCTCGAAGAGCACCGCCGGGTGGCGGGCCAGGTCACTCCAGTCACCGAGCACGTCGGCTACCGGCACCTCGGTGGCCCGGTTCAGCACCACGCCGAGCGCGCCGCCCGGCTCGTGGGCGACGAGCAGCACCACCGTACGGTCGAAGTTGGGGTCCTTGAGCGCCGGAGTCGCGACCAGCAGCCGCCCGGTCATCGACTCCATCGCTCGTCCGCCGATCGCCTGGCCCTCTCCCTGCATGCCACACACCCGTCAACCGTGAGCCCGGCCCGGGGACCGGTCCTCGACCGGATCCGCCCGGCGCATCGGGTTCCGCCGCGCTGTCAACGCCATGCCTGGCACCATAGCTTGCGTGCTGGGTGCTGGCTAAGGTCTGACCGGCGGGTGATCAGACAGTTGAGACGAAGGGCCGATGCACCGGTTGGCAGACCTCCCGGTGATCGACCGTTTCGGAGCACCGACCGCCGAGAAAAGCCCGAAAGGTCCGTCACATCCCGATAGATTCGGCTGATCGGGAGGGCGATCACGGTTGTCCCTGCCCGCGACACGGAGGCGGGTGGCGATGGCAACTGTCCGGGACGCGACGTACGACGTGCTCCGCACCCTCGGCCTGACCACCGTCTTCGGCAACCCGGGCTCCACCGAGGAGCCGTTCCTCCAGGACTTCCCGGCCGACTTCCACTACGTCCACGCGCTGCACGAGGCGACGGCCGTGGCGATGGCCGACGGCTACGCCCAGGCCGCCGGAGTGCCCGCCCACGTCAACCTGCACACCGCCCCCGGCACCGGCAACGGCATGGGCAACCTGGTCACCGCCTGGCACAACAAGACCCCACTCATCGTCACCGCCGGCCAACAGACCCGGGAGATGCTGCTCCTCGAACCCCGGCTGGCCAACCGCCGGCCCACCGAACTCCCGCAGCCGTACGTGAAGTGGGCCTACGAGCCGGCGCGGGCGCAGGACATCCCGGCGGCCATGCTGCGGGCGTACGCGACCGCGGTGCAGCCACCGGCCGGGCCGGTCTTCCTCTCCCTACCGATGGACGACTGGGCCCAGCCAGCCGACCCGCCGCCCGCGCCGCGAACGGTGGCCACCCGGTTCGCACCGGACCCGCAGCGGTTGGCGGAGTTCGTCACGGTGCTGGCCGGCAGCCGCAACCCGGCGCTCGTGTACGGGCCGGGGGTGGACCGCTCGGCGAGTTGGTCGGCCGCGGTGGCGCTGGCGGAACGGCTCGCCGCGCCGGTCTGGTCGGCCCCCGCCACCGAGCGAGCCGTCTTCCCCGAGGACCACCCGCACTTCCGTGGCGTGCTGCCGTACGCGATCGGTCCCCTCGCCGAGGCGCTGCGCGGACACGACACGGTGCTGGTCGTCGGCGCCCCGGTCTTCCGCTACTACCCGTACGTGCCGGGCGGGCACCTGCCCGACGGCGCCCGCCTGCTGCACGTCACTGACGACCCGGACGAGGCCGCCCGAGCCCCGGTCGGTGACAGTCTGCTCAGTGACCCGGGGCTGGCCCTGGACGCGCTGGTCGAACGGGTGCCGCCGAGTGACCGGCCGGCGCCCGCACGACGGGACACACCACCACCGCCCGAGGTCGGCACCCCACTGAGCGCCGACGCCCTGTTCGCCGCGCTGGCCGCGCACTGGCCGACCGACGCCGTGCTGGTGCAGGAGTCACCGTCCAACCTGTCCGCACTGCGCCGTCAGCTGCGGATCACCCGCCCGGCGTCGTACTTCACCATGGCCAGCGGCGGCCTCGGCTACGGGCTGCCGGCGGCAATCGGCGTCGCCCTGGCCGAGCGGGACACCGGGCGCGGTCGCCCGGTGGTGGCGGTGGTCGGCGACGGCTCGTTCCACTACTCGGTGCAGGCGCTGTGGACGGCCGCGCGCCTGGCACTGCCCGTGGTGGTCGTCGTCCCGGTCAACCAGCAGTACGCCATCCTCAAGGCGTTCGCCGAGCTGAAGCACACTCCCGGGGTGCCCGGCCTGGACCTGCCGGGTCTGGACATCGTCGCGATCGCGGCCGGCTACGGCTGCGCCACGGAGGTGGTGGAGACCCCCGATCAGCTCGGCGCGGCGCTCACCGCCGGGCTGGGCGCCGACCGTCCCACGGTTGTGCCGGTGCCGATCAGCACGGACGTGCCCAGCATCCTCTGAACCGGGTCGTTCAGCGCGATGCGATCGACAGTGGGGCGCCGGTGTGGACATCCAGCACCGGCCGGGCGCCCAGCGGCGTCGCGAGGGTGACGGTGACCGGCTCCAGTTTCAGCAGTGCGATGCATTCGCCGGTGGCCCGGGTGACGCGGCCACCGACCACCACGACGTCCGGCCGTTCCCACACCAGCGGGGTGATCCCGGGGTCGCACGCGCCGACGCCGAGCCGCACTGTCAGCCGGGTGTCGTCGACGGCCGCCAGGTCCTGGGCCGCCACCAACCCGTCCGGCAGGGGGCGGGCCGGCGCGGTGGGCTCGGGAACCCTGGTGACCGCGGTGGGCGCCACGGCGAGCCGGGCCACCCGGGCGGTCAGCTCCTCGATGGTGAACAGCCAGGCCGGGACCTGCGCCACACCGCGGCTCGTGCGGACCGGCACGGTGTCGAACGTGACAGCGGTGACGGTGAGCGGGAGACAGGCGGTCCGCGTGCTGCTCGTCACCCACCCGTCCGGCCCTGGTTCGACGGTGGGGCCGCCGGGGGTGGGCCGACCGGGC
>NZ_JAGPXZ010000241.1:0-7762 GCF_018070305.1 Micromonospora sp. M51
GTTGGGGGGTTCAGGGGTGAGGGATGTGGGGTGGGCCACAGGTGGGGGTGGCGACGGGTTGGTTACTGGCGAGTAGCATTCGAGGGAAACGTGCCCGTGTCGGCGACCCTTGTTCGGTCCGGCGCGCCCTCCCGGCGCGGCGGCCGGATCATGGTCGATTAGGAGGCTCAAGTGCCCCGTGAAGTTCGCGACGTCGTCTTCGTCGACGGCGTCCGTACCCCGTTCGGCAAGGCGGGTGGCATGTACGCCAACACCCGCGCCGACGACCTGGTGATCCGCTGCATCCGGGAACTGCTGCGTCGCAACCCGCAGCTGCCCCCGGAGCGGGTCGAGGAGGTCGCCATCGCGGCCACCACCCAGATCGGCGACCAGGGCCTCACCATCGGCCGCACCGCCGCCCTGCTGGCCGGGCTGCCCAAGACCGTCCCCGGCTTCGCCATCGACCGGATGTGCGCCGGCGCGATGACCGCCGTCACGACCGTGGCCAGCGGCATCGCCATGGGCGCGTACGACGTCGCCATCGCCGGTGGCGTGGAGCACATGGGCCGCCACCCGATGGGTGAGGGCGTCGACCCCAACCCGCGCATCGTCGCGGAGAAGCTCGTCGACCCGTCCGCGCTCGTCATGGGTGCCACCGCGGAGAACCTGCACGACCTGGTCCCGCACATCACCAAGGCACGCACCGACGCGTTCGCGCTCGCCTCGCAGCAGAAGACCGCCAAGGCGTACGCCAACGGCAAGCTGCAGGACGACCTGGTCCCGATGTCGATCCGCGACGCCGAGGGCGGCTGGGGTCTGGCCACCGTTGACGAGGCGCCCCGGGACACCTCGCTGGAGAAGCTGGGCACCCTGAAGACCCCGTTCCGCCCGCACGGCAAGGTCACCGCGGGCAACGCGGCCGGCCTCAACGACGGCGCCACCGCGAGTCTGCTGGCCGACGAGGCCACCGCCCGCGAGCTGGGGCTGCCGGTCGCCATGCGGCTGGTGTCGTTCGGGTTCGTCGGCGTCGAGCCGGAGGTGATGGGTGTCGGCCCGATCCCGTCGACGGAGAAGGCGCTGCGCCTGGCCGGGCTCAGCATCGACGACATCGGCCTGTTCGAGCTGAACGAGGCGTTCGCCGTGCAGGTGCTCGCCTTCCTCGACCACTTCGGCATCGCCGACGACGACGCGCGGGTCAACCAGTGGGGCGGCGCGATCGCCATCGGCCACCCCCTCGCCTCCTCCGGCGTGCGGCTGATGACGCAGCTGGCCCGCCAGTTCGCCGAGCACCCCGAGGTCCGCTACGGCCTCACCGCGATGTGCATCGGCATCGGCATGGGCGGCACTGTCATCTGGGAGAACCCGCACTGGACGGAGGGCAACAAGTGAGCACGCTCGCCGCATCGAACGAGGTCGTCACCCGGGCGCTGCTGCGCCAGGTGAACGTACCGGGGCTGGACCGGCCGGCCGCCCTGATCACGCTCGACAACGGCTTCGACCACACCAAGCCGAACACCTTCGGGCCGGGTGGGCTGGCCAGCCTGGACGAGGCGATCACCGCCGCGCTCGCCGCCGACCCGGCGTTCATCGCGGTCACCGGCAAGCCGTACATCTTCTGCGTGGGCGCGGACATCGTCGGCCTGCCGCAGCTCGCCGACCGCGCGCAGGCGCTGGAGATCGGCCGGCTCGGCCACCGGGTCTTCGCCCGGCTCAAGGACAGCACGGTGCCCACGTTCGCGTTCGTCAACGGCGCGGCGATGGGCGGCGGCCTGGAGCTGGCGTTGCACTGCCATTACCGGACGCTCTCCGGTGGGGCGGCGGCCCTGGCCCTGCCCGAGGTCTCCCTCGGCCTGGTGCCCGGCTGGGGCGGCACCCAGCTGCTGCCGAACCTGATCGGCATCCCCGCCGCCACCCAGGTGATCATCCAGAACCCGCTGATGCAGAACAAGATGCTCAAGCCGAAGCAGGCTGCCGAGCTGGGCATCGCGGACGTGCTGCTGGAGCCGGCCGACTTCCTGGAGCGGTCCCTCGAATGGGCCTCCGGTGTGGTGCGCGGCCAGGTCACGGTGACCCGGCCCGAGGTCGACAAGGACATGTGGGCGGGCGTGCTCTACTTCGCCCGGGAGACGCTGAACCAGCGGCTGCACGGCGCGGTTCCGGCCGCGTACAAGGCGCTGGACCTGCTGGAGACGGCGAAGGACGGCGACTTCGCCGCCGGCACCGCCGCCGAGGACGAGGCCCTCGCGGACCTGGTCTTCTCCGAGGAGCTGCGCAGCGGCCTGTACGCCTTCGACCTGGTGCAGCGGCGGGCCAAGCGCCCGGCCGGTGCACCGGACAAGGGCCTGGCCCGCACGGTCACCAAGGTCGGCATCGTCGGTGCCGGCCTGATGGCCAGCCAGCTGGCGTTGCTGTTCGCCCGCCGCCTCCAGGTGCCGGTGGTGATGACCGACCTCGACCAGTCCCGGGTGGACAAGGGCGTCGGCTACGTGCACACGCAGATCGAGAAGGCCGTCACCAAGGGCCGGATGGACAAGAACACCGCCGCCAAGCTGTACGGCCTGGTCAGCGGCACTGTCGACAAGAGCGCCTTCGCGGACGCCGACTTCGTCATCGAGGCGGTCTTCGAGGACCTGGGCGTCAAGAAGCAGGTCTGGGCCGAGCTGGAGAAGATCGTCTCTCCGGAGGCGGTGCTCGCCACCAACACCAGCTCGCTGTCGATCACCGAGATGGCCGCCGAGCTGGAGCACCCGGAACGGGTGGTCGGCTTCCACTTCTTCAACCCGGTGGCGGTGCTGCCGCTGCTGGAGATCGTCCGGGGTGAGCGCACCGACGACGCCACCCTCGCCACCGCGTTCGCGGTCGGCAAGCAGCTGAAGAAGTCCAGCGTGCTGGTCAAGGACGCCCCGGCGTTCGTGGTCAACCGGCTGCTCACCCGCTTCCTGGGCACCGTCTTCGCCGCCGTGGACGCCGGCACCCCGCTGGACGTGGCGAACAGCGCACTCGACCCGCTGGGCCTGCCGATGCGCCCGCTCGCCCTGCTCCAGCTGGTCGGGCCGGCCGTCGCGTACCACGTGGGCGGCACCCTGCACGCCGCGTACCCGGACCGGTTCGGGGTCAGCGAGAACCTCAAGCGGATCGCCGACTCGGGTCAGCCGATCGTCGTCGACGACCAGGTCAACGAGGACGTCGCCAAGCTGCTCGTGGTCGGTGACCAGCCGCTGACCGCAGAGCAGGTACGGCAGAACGCGCTCGACGCGCTCGCGCAGGAGATCCGGCTGATGCTGGACGAGGGTGTGGTCGCCGAGGCGCAGGACATCGACCTGTGCATGATCCTGGGCGCCGGTTGGCCGTTCCACCTGGGCGGCGTCACGCCGTACCTGGACCGGACCGGCACCTCCGAGCGGGTCACCGGGCAGCGGTTCCTGCCGCGCGGCGCGGCGAGCCTGCCGGCCTGACCGATCGCAGTACCACCATCGCGGTGGTCGGACCGTCCCTCGTGGACGGGCCGGCCACCGCGACCGTTTGTGATCAGCGGACCGTCGGACGGGGGTCTGCGCAGGGTCAACGGCGGGCTCCGCAGCGGGTTAAGATCACGCGTTTCGCACCCCCATCTTGGAGCTGACTGATGTCTCAGCCGCCGGCCAATCCCTACGGCCCGCCGCACGATTCCCCCGACCCGTCGCAGCAGCCGGGCCAGCAGTCTGGCGGTTGGCCGCCGCCGCAGCAGCAGGGACAGCCGCAGCAGCCCGGTGGGTTCCCGCCCGCGCAGCCGGGCGGCTTCCCGCCCGCACAGCCCGGTTTCCCGCCCGCGCAGCCGGGCCAGCCGTACGGTGACCCGAACCTGGCCGGCGGCCCGCCCCCGGCGAAAAAGTCCAACGTCGGCAAGATCGTGCTGATCGTGCTGGCCGTGGTGCTGGTGCTCTGCCTGGGCGGCGCGGCGATCATCTGGTTCGTCGCCAAGGGGCCGGTGAACGACGTGCTCGACGCCAGCAAGACCCGGGTGGTCGCGCCGGCCACGCTCGCCGGCCGGCCGAAGCTCACCAACCCGGAGCTGGAGGCGGCCGCCGAGCAGGCGGTCAGCGGGATGAAGACGGCGGCGGGGAACGAGACGAGCACTGTCGCGGCCTTCTACGGCGACCCGACGAAGCAGGACCTCGTGATGATCGCGGGCATGTCCGGGCTGGTGGCGGACCCGAAGAAGGAACTCGACGCCTACGTCGACGGGCTGTCCAAGCAGCTGACCGTCAACGAGATGACGGCCGTCGACGCCGGCCCGCTCGGCGGTGAGGCGCGCTGCGGCGACGGGAACGCCGAGACCGTGCCGTTGGGCATCTGCGTCTGGGCCGACCGGGGCAGCCTGGGCCTGATGGTGATGTACTTCAAGTCCGCCGACCAGGCCAAGGCCGAGTTCACCGCGATCCGGGGCCAGGTCGAGCAACAGTCCTGAGCCGTACGAGACAGTGGGCCCCGGCCACCCCTGTGGTGACCGGGGCCCACGCCGTACGTCGACTGTCAGGCCGGTTCGGCGACCTCCGACGCGGCCAGCGCTGCCGCCGCGGCCCGCGCCGCTGCCGCCGCCGCCCGCTCGGCCGCGTTGCCGAGCACACAGAACTCGTTGCCCTCCGGGTCGGCGAGCACCACCCAGCCACCGCCGGTCGGGCTGACCCGGTCGGCGACGAGCGTCGCGCCGATGCCGAGCAGTCGCTCGACCTCCTCGGCGCGGGTCCGGTCGGCGGGTTGCAGGTCAAGGTGCAGCCGGTTCTTCACCGTCTTGCCCTCGGGCACGGCGATGAACAGCACCTCCGGGCCGCCCGGCGGCAGGAGCATCGCCTCCGGGTCACCGGGGAAGTCGTCGGGCTGCCGGGGGCAGTCGAACACCTGCGCCCAGAAGCCGGCCAGCGCGTACGTGTCGGAACAGTCGATGCTGATGTTGTGGATCGTCGAGCTCACTGGTGGTCCTCCACGGTGGTGATGGCGACACGTTCGCCGGCGCTGCGGAGCACGCAGAACTCGTTCCCCTCCGGGTCGGCGAGCACCGCCCAGCCCGTTCCGTCGGCAAGCCGTCGGTCGGCGACCATCATGGCCCCGAGGCCGAGCACCCGCTCGACTTCCTCGTCCCGGGTCCGGTCGACCGGTTCCAGGCAGATGTGGACCCGGTTCTTGGTCACCTTCTCCTCCGGCACCTCCTGGAAGAACAGGTGGGGGGTGGTGCCGCCCGGCGGCACCACTGCCGCCTCCGGATCACCGGGGGCGTCCTCGTCGTGCCGGGCGTAACCGAGCACCGCCGACCAGAAGCCGGCCAGGGCGTACGTGTCGTGACAATCGAAACTGATGTTGCGGATCCGTGGATACACGGGTGGTCCTCCATGTTCGGATGAGGACGCTCCGCCGCCCGGGGTCAGCCTGCGAAGACCAGGGGTGCGGAGCCTTGACTGGTGGACATCGACGCACCCCCCTTCACTCTCTGAGCTGACTCGGTGATCTTGCCAGCGGGTGAGCGTCGCGCGCAACCCCGTTCAGCCGGCGGCGGGCACCGCCGGGGTGTCCGCCGACGGCAACGTCACCGTCACCTCCAGACCACCGCCGGGCTGCGCGACCACCCGTACGGTGCCGCCGTGCGCGTCGCAGACCGCCCGGACGATGGACAGCCCCAGACCGGACCCGCGAGCGCCGGTGCGTTCCCGGCCACCGCGCCGGAACGGCTCGAACAGCCCCGGAACGTCGGCCTGGTCCACCTCGAAGCCGGTGTTGCCCACCACCAGCCAGGACCGTTCGCCGTCGGTGCCGGTGCGCACCCACAGCCGGCCGTGCAGGTGGTTGTAGCGGACCGCGTTCTCGATGAGGTTGCCGGCCAACCGGTCCAGCAGGCCGGGGTCGCCGACGACCGGCGCCGGCTTCAGCGACGTCTGCACCCGCAGGCCGATCCGTTCCACCTCGCGGCGCATCGCCGACAGGGCGTTGGCGGTGCCGGCGGCGAGGTCGCACTCCGTCCGCCGACCCAGCCGCCGACCGGCCTGTGCCTCGCTGCGCGCCAGCACCAGCAGCGCGTCCACCAGGCTGTTGGCCCGCTCGGAGGCGTCCCGTACCACAGTCGCCATCCGCCGGTACTCGGCGGCGTCCGCCTCGTCGTCACTGAGCGTCACGTCGATCTCGGTGCGCATCACGGCGAGCGGGGTACGCAGCTCGTGCGAGGCGTTCGCCACGAAACGTTTCTGCGCCTCGAACGCGGACGCGATCCGATCCAGCATGTCGTCGAACGTCTTCGCCAGCTCGGCCACCTCGTCGTCGGCGCCCGAGTAGCCGATCCGCTGGTCCAGGGTCGCCTCACCGAGCCGCTGCGCGGTCGCGGTGACCTGGTGCAGGGGGCGCAGCGCCCGACCCGCCACCGCGTACGCCCCGGCCACCCCGACCACGCTGATCGCCAACAGCGCCACCAGGCCCTTGGCCAGCAGCTCCCCCGAGGCGGCGTCGACCAACTGCCGCTGCCACTCGCCGGCGTCCAACTCCCGGCCGTCGGAGAGCAGCACTGTCGTGCCGGGCACCAACTCGTCGGTGGGGCGCAGCGCGTCGCGGACCAGCAGCCACGCCAACAGCACCAGGATCGCTCCGGCGCCGATCAGCAGCACCCCGTTGAGCACTGTCAACCGCAACCGCAGGGTGGGCCGCAACCGGCGACTCACCGTGCCACCTCGGTTCGCGACTGCGGGGCTCGCACACCCGGCTCACTCCTCGCGCTCACAGATTCACCTCGGCGGTGCGGTAGCCAGCGCCGACCACCGTCTCGATCAGCGGCGGGTCGCCGAGCTTCTTGCGCAGGGTCATCACGGTGACCCGGACGATGGTGGTGAACGGGTCGGTGTTGGCGTCCCAGACCCGTTCCAGCAACTCCTCACTGGAGACCACCGCGCCGCGCGCCTTGAGCAGCTCACTGAGCACCCCGAACTCCTTGTTGGTGAGGTCCACCGGCACTCCGGCGCGGGTGGCCACCCGGCGGGCCGGGTCGAGCACCAGGTCGGCCAGTTCGAGCACCGGCGGCGCCGCCGGGGTCGCCCGCCGGCCCAGCGCCTGCACCCGGGCGACCAACTCGTCGAAGGCGAACGGCTTGGGCAGGTAGTCGTCCGCGCCGAGCTGCAACCCCTCCACCCGGTCGGCCACCGTGCCGCTCGCGGTGAGCATCAACACCCGGGTCAGCGCACCGTGCCGCAGCACGGATCGATCGCGCGCACACTGGACGGTTCGGTCTCGCCGCCGCTGCGCAGCAGCAGGTTGCCGTCGGTCAGCTTGGTGACGGTGCCCGGCTGCTGCCAGCGGTACGCCCCGGTCGCCCGGTCCAGGGCGATGGTGCGGGTCTCCCGACCCTCCGGGCCGATCTCGTACCCGGTGGTCAGCAGCATCCCGTTCAGCGACGTCATACCCCAGTACCGGGCCTCCGCCGACAGCGGCACCTGCCAGACCGGCTCGCCGTCGGGCAGCCGGTACGCGGCCAGCCGCCCCTGCCGCCTCGGGCTCGTCGGCTCCATCACCAGCAGTAGGTCTCCATCGATCATGACGTCGGATCCGGGCCTGGCCGGCAGCGTCACCGGGGCCGGGCGCGACGGCGTCACCGCGCCGGCGGCGAGCGTGACCAGGGCGAGCAGCACGACCAGCGCGCAGCGCAACGTGCGACCGTGGGCGCGGGGCGGGCGGGGCAGCGGGTCCGGGTCCGGGCCGTGCCGCAGCTCGCCGAGGTCGATCACCGAGTCGCTCACCGCGTCAACCTCCACAGGGCGGTCGTGCCGTCCAG
>NZ_JAGPXZ010000242.1:0-7758 GCF_018070305.1 Micromonospora sp. M51
CCAGCTTCACCTCACGGTACGGGCTGGTCCGACCGCGCGACGGGCGGTATCTGGCCGGGGTCTGCGCGGCCATCGGGCGCGCCACCAACACCGATCCGGTGCTCTGGCGGGTGCTGCTCGCGGTGCTCGGCTTCTTCGGGGGCATCGGCATTCTGGTGTACGTCGCCGCCTGGCTGATCATCCCGAACGAGGGCGACACCGCCTCCCCTGTCGAATCCATGCTCGGCCGCGGTCGCTCCAGCATGTCGCCGGTGACCGTGATCGTCCTGGGCATCCTGGTCGCGGCCAGCTTCGCGTACATCGTCACCGACGCCTTCCGCGCGGTGCTGCTCGGCGCCGCCATCCTGGTCGCCGGCGCGCTCCTGCTCAACCGGGACGGCCGCAACCCACGGCCCGGCAACCCGGGCGGTCCGCCACCGGCCGGCAACCCGGCCGGCCCGATCGTCCCACCGGTGGCCTGGCCCGCACCGTCGTACGGCGCGGCGCCGTCGACCAGCCCGGCGATGACGCCGCCGATGTTCGGCACCGGTCCGGGGTACGCCACCGCGACCACGGGGGCAGCCCCCACCGCCACCATCCCGGGGTACGACACGCCGCCGACCAGCGGCCCGCAGCCGGCCACCGCGACCCAGCAGGTGTCCGGGATGGGTCCGGTGTCCGGGCAACCGGCCGGCACGACGGCTGCCCAGCCCGGCTGGCCGAGCACCGCCATGCCCAGCTCCGGTTGGCCGTCGCCACCGGTGAGCAGCGCACCCGCTGCCCCGGCCGGCTATCCGACCGCCCCGCCGCCCTCCGGTTACCGCCCGCCGTTCGCGCCGCACGGCCCGTACGCTTCGCCGACCCCGGCCGCGCCGCCTCCGCCCAAGCCACCGAAGCCGCCGAAGCGCCCGAAGGAGCGGTCACCACTCGGCGCGGTGACCTTCTCGCTGATCTTCCTGGTGCTCGGTCTGGTCGCCCTGCTCGACCTGCTGGACGTCTTCGCCATCAGCGCCTCGGCGTACTTCGCCGCCGCGTTGGCCACCATCGCGCTGGGTCTGCTGGTCGGCACCTGGTTCGGGCGGGCCCGCTGGCTCATCGCGCTCGGCCTGGTGACCGCCGCGGCGCTGGGCACGGCTACCGTCGCCGAGTCCTACGACCGGATCCGAGGGGTCGACGGCGCGGTGACCTGGGCGCCCACCGACTACCGCGACCTGGCGGACCGGTACGAGAACAGCTTCGGTGACGCCGTGCTCGACCTGCGCGGGATCGACTTCGCGAAACGGGAGAGCCAGGTGACGGTGGCCGTCAACTTCGGCCAGGCGACAGTGGTCGTGCCTCCGAACGTCGACGTCACGACGGTGGCCGACGTCAACGCGGGTGACGCCACCGTCTTCGGCAACCGCTCCGGTGGCCTGGACGGCCGTCTGCGGGAATCCACCGACCTCGGCGCGGACGGGCCCGGTGGCGGGACCCTGCGCCTCTACATCCACGTCAACGCGGGCAACCTGGAGGTGACCCGGTGAAGGCTCACCGCACGGATCTGGTGTCGTTCGCCTTCGGGCTCGTGTTCCTGGCGCTGTCCGCCTGGTGGCTGCTCGCCCAACTGCTCGGGCTGGCGCTGCCGCCGGTCGGCTGGTTCCTGGCCGGCGCACTCATCCTGATCGGGGTCTTCGGGCTGGTCGGCGCGCTGCGCTCGGGTCGACCGAGCCAGCCGGAGCCGACCGCCGGGGTCGCCGAGGCCGTCGTGCCCGTTTCCGGCACGTCGGTCTCCGGTGCGCCCAGCTCCGGTACGCCCGCGCCGGTCTCCGGTGCCGCCACGTCGACATCCGGTGCGGCCCTGCCGGTCTGGGAGGCCGAACGCTCCACCTGGGACACCCCCTCCCCGGACCCGACGCGCATCTCGGACCCGACGTTCGCCTCGGACCGGTCGCTGGAGACGCCGACCGCCGAGGTGCGGGCGGAGGATGCGCCGATCACCGATGTGATCCACCCGGCCTGGCTGGCACATCCGCCGTCGGAGCCGCCGACCGAGCCGATCCCCGGCCGGTCCGGCGGCGCGGACGAGGAGCCGACTCTCGGGGTCCTCGCCCGCCCGGGGACGTCCGACGGGGACGAGCCGACCCGGTCCGACCAACCGGTCGCGGCCGGCGGTGACCACCCGGGCACGGCCGCCGCCGACGATGCGGCAGCCAGCGGCGGCGACCAGACCCGCGACGAGCGGGAGGGTCCGCGCCGGGAAGTCTGACCCCGGGCGCCTGACCCGCGTCGGTCCACCACAGCCGCACGGCGGTGGGACCGGCGCGGACGGGCGCATATGCTGGCCGGTGGAGATCTCGCCTCCGCCGGCCGGCCCGTCCCGCCCATGGCGGTCCCGCCGCGATTCCCGTCTCTACCCCCGTCAGGAGCCCGCCCGACATGACCCAGTCCCCCGCCGTGCGTACCACCGGCCGGTCCGGTCCGGTCCGCATCGGCGAGCGAGCCGCCCGTACCCTCGTCGCCGAGCTGGCCCGGATCAACGACGCCAAGGCCGCCCTGCTGGTCGGGGTGCACCCGGCCTCCGCGGTGCTGGCCGCGGCGATCGAGGCGCTGCTCCCCGGTGACCGGCTCACCGTGGTGCCCACCGAGCCGTTCGGCGCCGCCGCGCTGCGCGAGCACGTCGCCGCCCAGGGCCGCTGGGTCGCCGACCGGGTGAACGTCGTCGACTCGCTGGCCGAAGCCGAGCCCGCCGCGGTCGTCATCGCCGGTGAGGTGTTCACCGGCACCGCCGCGGCGACCCGCGGCGGCGTCGAAGGGCTGGCCAATTACCTGAGCGAGGGGGCGGTGCTGAGCGTGGCGACAGTCGCCACGCCCGGCCGGACCGAGGGCGCCGCCGCCGAGCTGGCCCGACAGGACGCCCTCTATGGCGTCGGCGCCGACCTGGTGCTGCGCAACACGCCACCGGTACGGGTCTACCGACTGCGGTTCACCCCGGCCAGCCCGGCCACCGCCGACAGCCTGGCCCCCGCGTACCGGCCATCGAGTGTGCCGGTGACCCGGAGCATGCACATCGACTCCAACGGTGTGGCGGCGGCGGGCATCGCGCTGGGCCTCGCCGCGCTCACCCGGGTGGCGCGTCCGTCGTCCAAGCTGTGGCTGCTGCCGGCCCTGGCCGCCGGGCCGGTCGCCGCGTTCTTCCGGGACCCCGAGCGGGACGTGCCGGAGGACCCGAGCGCCGTGGTCGCCAGCGCGGACGGAAAGGTCCTGTCGGTTCAGCGGCTGCACGACGAGCGCTTCGGCGACGGCGAGTGGCTGCGAATCGCGGTGTTCCTGTCGGTGCTGGACGTGCACGTCAACCGCGCACCGGTCGCCGGCAAGGTGGTGGACTACTTCGTCGCCGACGGCGGCTTCGTCAACGCGATGAAGCCGGACGCCGAGCACAACGTCGCCGCGTACACCGTGCTGGACACCGCGCGCGGCACTGTGGTGGTCGCGCAGCGGACCGGGCTGATCGCTCGCCGGATCGTGCAGCGCGCGCCGATCGGCGCACTGCTGGCCAAGGGCGAGCGCTTCGGGCTGATCCGGTTCGGCTCCCGGACCGACGTCTACCTGCCCGCCGAGACCGCGGACCCGCTGGTCGGGCCGGGCGACAAGGTGGTCGGTGGGTCCACGGTCATCGCCCGCTGGCGCTGACCCGCTGACGACGAACGGGGCGCCGCGGTCCGCGGCGCCCCGTTCTGTCTGCTCAATCAGGCGGTACGACGCTGCCGCAGCCAGAGAACCGGCCCGCTGACCAGGTAACCCACCACGATCAGGGCGAACGTCAGCCGGATGTCGACCAGTGCGCCGATCACCGGAGCCAACCAGAGCCACGGCGGCAGCTTCACCAGGCGGGCGAGCTTGGCGTACGGGAAGCTCGACACCATCGCGAACGCCAGCAACGCCACCCCGGCGACCAGCACGGCACCGGGCACCGGCAGGCCGATCGCCACCGTCACGGCGAGCACCGCGGCGGCCATGGTGGTGGGCACACCGCAGAAGAAGCGGCCGTCCTTCGGCGAGACGTTGAACCGGGCCAGGCGGATCGCGGCACACGCGGCGACCAGGGCGCAGGCCACCGCCGCCGCGGCCGTGGAGACCGAGCCGGCGAGCGACGCGTAGACCACGACCGGCGCGGCCAGGCCGAACGAGCACATGTCGGCCAGTGAGTCCATCTGAGCGCCGAACGGGCTGGCCACGCCGAGGCGTCGGGCCAGCGCGCCGTCCAGACCGTCGAAGCCGACGCAGGCGATCAGGCAGAGCGCGGCCATGCGCACCTCACCCTGCATGGCCAGGAAGATGGCCAGCATGCCGAGCATCAGGCTGGCCAGCGTGCAGGCGTTGACCAGGCCGAACTTCATCCGGCGCGCGATGGTGCGCTCGCCGGGAAGCAGCGGGATCGAGCGGGCCTCGTCGACCTGCGCCATCGGCGGCATCGCCGGGCTGACCGGTACGACCGCGTCGATGTCCGCCCGGTCCAGGCCCAGTGTCGGGTCCACACCCAGCGTCGGTCGGCTGAGCCGGTCCAGGCCGTAACGACGGCGCTGCCGGTCGGCGTACCGGTGCTCGGTCGGGGTCAGGTCGGTCGGGTGCAGGTCGCCGTCGCGGCGACCGACCCGGACCAACAGCACCTGGCGGGCGAACGTGCTGCTGCGGCGCAACCGGCCCGCCCAGCGACGCCCTGCGGGGCGCGGACTGTCAGTAGTACGACGCCGGCGCCATGGGGCTCTCGGCACGTTTCCTCCATCACCGGATCTGCTGGCCGCCGTGGGGCGGTGTCCGGCTGTCTCGTGCCGGACCTTGCATGGCCCGGCAGCCGTTTTGCGGAGTACACCATCGCATAGGGGAACATGGCTTGGCGATAGCTGCCGGCGGTACTTATAACTGGCTTAAACCGCTCGAACCGCTCGCTTGTTCCCATCCCGGGCCTCATCGCCCGTTTCCTCCATCATTCCCGCCTTTGACTGTACCGGAGGGTCACCAACTCGGCTCAGTGAGCCGAGTGCTATCGGCCACTCTGTCCGATTGCCACGGCAGCGATGTCGCTCAACGGCAGGTCAACCGCCTCGGCCCGGGTGAACCACCCCGCCCGGGCCGTCGACCCTCCGGCGGCTTCGGTGACCGTCGCGTCAGTAGGTACGTCCACCAACACCCGATAGATCACCCGTACGCCATGCCAGTCCAGCGGACGACCCTCCGGGCCGTACGCGGCCGGATTGTGCAGGTTGTTGACGCCGAGGAGCTCCACCACCCGGCCCACCTGCCCACCCTCCTCGACGAGCTCCCGGAGCAACCCGGTGGCTGGCTGCTCACCGTGATCGGTGCCACCGCCGGGCAGATGCCAGAGACCGGCCCCCGGATAGCCCTGCGCGATCTGCGTCAGCAGAATCCGCCCAGCAGGGTCGGTGACCAGCCCGTACGCCCCGAAGCGCAGCCGACGATCGGGGTGTGGCGGCGCAGTCGGATGCCGCAGCCGGTGCGTCCCGGGCGGCAGTGGGGTGACCGGCACACCGAGCGCCTCGGCGGTGAACGGGGTCAGCGGCACCTGCGCCACCTCCGCCGGGGAGAGCCAGCGAGACTGATCAACCAGACCAGCCCCGGCCTCGGGCTGCGCGCCTTGGGGCTGCGCATCCTGCGGCTGAGCCGCCTGGGGTCGCGGGGCATCGGACAGAGCGCCGTGGGGCGTGCTGAGTTCAAACAACAGCCGGTCGGTGTGCAGCGAGATCCTGCCCTCCGAAGAAGTGGCCACATCGGCGACCACCGCGAGCAGTCGAGACACCGTCACCGTCAACCCGACCTGTTCGGCGACCTCGCGGACCACTGCACGCTCCGGGTCCTCGGCATGCCCGACGGCACCGCCCGGCAACCGCCAGAGACCCGGGAATTCGCCTTCAACCCCGTCCCGAACCACCAGGGCACGGCCCGAATCCCTGATGAGCCCGTAGACCCCGACCCGCCGCATCAATTGCACCTTTGCTCGCCCCCGCTTCGCACCCCATGCCGTTGATCATGAAGTTATCGCCATCCATCTCGCACTCTGACAATAACTTCATGATCAACGCGAGGTGGCGCATGGGAACCCACGGAGCTGGCGAACCGGCGTCACTCAGGACGAAGCGTGATCCACTCGGGTTCACGGAAGGCGCGGTGTCCCGCGCGCCGGGATACCGCGCCTTCAAGGAACCCGAGTTGATCAAGGGGGTGAGGCCAGTCGATCACAGGGCGAGGCCACTGCGCAGCGGCGGGGCGCGACCACGGGCAGCCGGCGGCAAGCCGGCAGGTCGTGCCGGACGGGGGCGCGACCGTTGGGCCGTCTCCTCGTAGACCGGCCGGGGTCAGGTTAGCTGGGCCGCCTGCACCGCCTCGGCGGTCACCTCGGTGAGGCGGTCGGTGGGGAGCGCGCCCAACTCCTCGCGGCCGAACCAGCGGGCCTCGCAGGTGGAGCCGCCCACGTCAGCCACGGTCAGCGGATTGGGCTGGTCGACGACGACCCGGTAGAAGGCGCGTACGCCGTGCCAGTCGATCGGGTAGCCCTCCGGGCCGAGCGAGGCGGCGTCGCGGTGGCTGGCCACGCCGAGCAGTTCGACGAGGCGGCCGGTCTGCCCGGTCTCCTCGACCAACTCCCGGATGAGGGCCGCGCCGGGCTGCTCACCGTAGTCGGTGCCGCCGCCGGGCAGGTGCCAGCAGCCGGCACCGGGGTAGCCGTCGGAGACCCGGGTGAGCAGGACGCGACCGGCCGGGTCGGTGCAGACCGCGTACGCGGCGAAGCGCTGGGCCCGGTGCAGCCCGTCGGGGCCGGGCACGGCGTAGAAGGAGGGGAACTCGGGTGCCTCGTCGGGCACCACGTCGGCCGAGGAGGCGGGCAGCCCGAGGGCGCGTGCGGTGAACGAGCGCAGCGGCAGCTCGCGCGCCTCGTCGAGGGTGTACCACCGGGCGAGGTCGGTGGGGCGTTCGCCGACCCGGTCCGCGAGGGTGCCGCCGCGCACGGCCACCCGGTAGATCAACCGGTCGGTGTGGATGGTGATGCCGCGATCCGGGAGTGCCCGCATGTCGGCGAGCACGTCGGCCAGCCCGGAGACGGCGACCGAGAGGCCGGTTTCGGCGGCGGTCTCGCGGACGACGGTGTGGTTCGGGTCCTCGCCGTGGTCGACGGCCCCGCCGGGCAGCGACCATGCCCCGGGGGTCCCGGAGTGCTCCGATGCGCGGACCAGCAGGACGCGGCCGCTTGAATCAGCACAAACTGCGTATGCCGCGATCCTGCGGAGCGGCTTGAGCAAGGTGGTCACGGAAGCAAATTCTCCCCGGGCCGGGTTACCGGAACGGAAAAGAGTCGGATTCCTGACTGTCCGGCCCCGATCAGGGATTGGTCAGGGTAATGATCCGGGCGGTCACCGAGGGCGGGGCGGACGCCAGCGCGGACCGTGGGGGTATGACATCGACCACCGCACCCCACGCCCCGTACAAGCAGCTTCGGCGACCCACCACCGACCGCATGGTCGCGGGGGTCGCCAGCGGCATCGGCCGCTACTTCGACATCGACCCCACACTGGTCCGGGTGATCTTCGCGGTCACCGGCCTGCTCACCGGCGGGCTCGCGCTGTTCGCGTACCCGATCATGTGGTTCCTGATGCCGGAGGAGCCCGCCGGCGCGCCGGCCTGGCCGCACGCCGCGGGCGTCGCGCCGCAGAACGGCCCGCCGCCCACCGCCGGGCCCGCGCCCGGCGGCCCACCGCAGGGGTACGCCCCGACGCCGCCCTACCCGCC
>NZ_JAGPXZ010000243.1:0-7752 GCF_018070305.1 Micromonospora sp. M51
CCGCCTTCGTGGCCGAGACGCTCCGGTTCGCGCCGGCCATCGACGGCTGGCTCCGGGTGACCACCCGCGACGTCACAGTGGGTGCGGTGACGATCCCCGCCGGGGCACGCTGCCTGCTGTTGATCGGCGCGGCGAACCGGGACCCGGCGGCATTCCAGGACCCGGACCGGTTCGACCCACACCGACCCGATGTGGGCAACCACCTGTCGTTCGGTCACGGTCCACATTTCTGCATCGGCGCGGGATTGGCACGACTTGAGGCCGGCATCGCCATCAGCCGACTCGCCCAAACCATTCCCGGCCTCCGACTGTCGCCGGAGCAACATCGTTCATACAAACCCAATGTCGCGTTTCGCGCGCACCGCAGACTGCTCGCGACAATCGATATCCCGGCGTCCTCGGACGAGCCGGTGGCACGCGGTGGCGCGACGGCCGAAGTGCGCGCCGGCTGAGCGCCGGCGATGTCGACCTACCGACGGGTCGAGGGGTGGGGACGTGCGAGGCTTGTCCGCTCCGCCCGGCGCATCTCCGTGCCGGCACCGGTCCGGCCCGCGCCGTTCGCGCTTTGCCCGACGATCCATGCCGGTGAACGTCTTCACACCCACCGCATCATGGGTTAAGAATTGCTCTCTGCGAATGTCCAGCTCATTGGCCGGTCTCGATCCCTCATCGGTCGCTGAATGTCCGTTCCACGAAGGTGAGCGCATGGAGCACACGTCCCCGTCGAGCTCGGCTCACTCCGCGGCCAGTCAGCGGTTCCGGTGGGAGTTGCGCAACTGTCGCGTCAAACGGGGCCTGACCCAACGGGCCCTGGCGGACCTGGTGCGGTTCAGCCGGGAGACGGTCGCCGCGGTCGAGTCAGGTCGCCGGTTCGGCAGCCACGAGTTCGCGCTGCGCTGCGACGACGTGCTCGGCACCGGCGGACGACTGGCCGCGCTCTGGCCGCAGGTCGCGGCCGAGCAGTTGGCTCAACGGCCAACCCGAACCGGACGACCCGCAGCGGCGGCACCCACCGGTCGGGCCCCCCGACAACCAGCGCTGACCCGGCGGATCCGCCACGACCGCGCGGCGTCACCGGTCGCTGACGTTGGGTACAGATGCTGGTACGGGCAGTTTGTACCACGGCCAGGTCTGGTCTACGAGCGCGGCTTCCGGCCGAATGGGACTTGCATTCGGCAACGTGCGGATAGACCGTCATCGACGAGTCGTGGGAGTCAATCTTGGCGTCGAGCACCCGGTCCCACGCGGCCAGACCCTACCCGACGCGCCGACGCGGCTGGAAGATAGCCGGTCGGATGCGCCTCATCGTGGCAGCCCCGCTCATCGCGGTGATCGGCTTCGCCGGTCTCGCACTGACCGAGAGCGCACGCCAGACGGCCCGTGCCAGCGACCTCCAGCTCCTGACACAGGTCGGTGCCGAGGCCGGCGACCTGGCCCACCGGCTGCAACGCGAACGCATCGCCGCCGCCGACCTGCTCACCTACGCCCGGCCGGAGCAGCAGGACGCCTTCGTCGCGGAGGTGGCCGCCACCGACGAAGCCGTCGCCCGCTACCGCGCGCAGCGAGGCCGGCTGTCCGCCGACAACGATGCCAACCCCGAGCTGATGCGGCGCATCGACGCGGCGCTGAACGGCCTCGCCCCGCTGCGCACCCAGGTCCGCACCGCCACCCACGCGTCGGTGTCCGCGATGACCTTCAGCTACCGCATCGCCATCGCCGACCTCATCAACCTGCGGGAGAACGTCTCCCACGGCGTGGTGGACGCCCAACTCGCCGACGGGATCCGCGCCTCGGCAGCACTGTCGAAGACGGCCGAGGCCATCGGTCAGCAGCAGGTGGCGGTGCTGCGCGCCGTCGCGGGCGGCGAGCTGACCCCGGCCATGCAGCAGGACATCACCGCGGCCCGCACCAGCTACACCGAGTCGAGCCTGTCGTTTCTGGCGCTGGCCCCACCCGAGTGGAGCCTCTGGTGGGAGCAGGCCGGCACCGGCAAGGAGGCGCTCGCCCTGCAACGGATGCAGGACGAGGTGTCCCGGGCACAGCCGGGTTCGCAGCTGAAACTGGAGACCGACGACTGGGTGTCCACCACCCAGACGCGCGCCACCCGCCTGGCCGACCTGCGCGCCCGGGTCGACGACGCGGTCCGCGACGACGTCCGGGCCGCGCACGCCGACCAGCGCCGTCGGGCCGTGGCCGAGGCGGCCGGCGTCATCCTGGCCCTGATCCTGACCGCGTTGGTGACCTGGGCCGTCGCCCGGCAGATCACCCGACGGCTACGCCGCCTACGGGACGCGGCAAACGCCGTGGCGTTCGAACAGCTTCCCGCCGTGGTGGCCCAGCTCCAACAGCCCGGCAGCGCCACCGTCGACCCGCAGAAGCTGGCCCACCAGCAGTCCAGTGCCGCCCTCGAACCGTCCAGCGACGACGAGATCGGCGAGCTGGGCCAGGCCTTCAACGCCGTGCACCAGGCGGCTGTGCGGACCGCCGCCGAACAGGCCGTCATGCGCGCCAACACCGCCGACATCTTCATCCACCTGAGCCGCCGCGAACAGCGGCTGGTCGACGCCGTCCTGGCCCAGGTCGACCTGGTGGAGCGGGACGAGACCGACCCCGACCGGCTCGACCAGCTGTACACGCTGGACAACCTGGCGACCCGGATGGGCCGGATCAACGCCAGCCTGCTGGTGCTCGGCGGTGTCGGCGTGGGTCGTGTACGCCAGCGCGACGTCCCGCTGCAACAGGTGCTCCAGGCGGCGCTGTCCCAGATCGAGCACTACGCGCGGGTCCGGCTCGGCATGATCGACGGGGACGTCGCGGTGGCCGCCAAGACCGTCGACGAGGTCGTGCACCTGCTCGCCGAACTCATGGACAACGCCACGACGTACTCGCCACCGGGCAGTGAGACCTGGGTGAGCGGTCGGAGCCTGGGCGACCGCGTCATCGTCCAGATCAGCGACGAGGGCGTGGGGCTGTCCGCACAGCGGATGCAGCAACTCAACGAGCTGCTGGCCCACCCACCGGCCATCGACGTCGCCGCCGTACGGGCGATGGGGCTGGTCGTGGTGGGTCAGCTCGCGGCCCGGCTGGGCGCCACCGTCCAACTGCGACGCGGTCCCCGACGCGGCGTCCTCGCCGAGGCGACACTGCCCGCGGCGATCATCCGGTCCCTGCCACCGGAGGAGTACCAGCTCGCACCCGGACGCCTGTCGCGGCGAGCGGCGCGCACGGCCAACCCGCCGCCGCCGTACCAGCCGCGCCCCGAACCCACCGCCGGACGCCCGGCGGCGGAGCGGACCCTGCCGGCGGCGCCGGTGTTCCGGTCGACTCCCCCACCGCCGGACCGGGGTGACGCACCCACCGAGGAGCTCCTCATCTTCGAACAGGTCAACCACTGGTTCCAGAGCGACGTCGTCGACGTCCCGAACGGTCAGAACGGCCGGCAGTGGTCCAGCCCCGCCGACGACGCCTGGCGTACCGCCGCCCAGGCGCAGACCCCCGAGGTCGCCACCACCACCAACTCCGGCCTGCCCAAACGGCAGCCGCAACGGCACCTCGTGCCCGGCGGTGTGACAGTGCCCCAGCAGCAGCAACGGTCCGAGTACCGCGACCCGGCGCAGGTGGCGACAGCGATGGCCGCGTACGCGCGGGGCGTGGCGAACCGACGGCGCACCCCGATCAACAGCGGCAACTCATGACGCGACAGGAGAGCACGTGAGCGACCAACAGGATCTCGGCTGGCTGCTGGACAACTTCGCGGCGCGCGCGGCCGAGGTCAGCCACGCGATCGCCATTTCCAGCGACGGCCTGATGGTGGCCGCCACCCGCGACCTGCCACCGGACCGGGCCGACCAGTTGGCCGCCACGGGTAGCGGGCTGGTCAGCCTGCTGCGCGGGGCGGCGGCCTTCTTCGACGCCGGCGCGGTGATCTCCAACGTCACGCAGCTCGAGGGCGGGTTCATGTTCTCGATGGCTTTCAACGACGGCGCCTCGCTGCTGGTGCTCGCCGCCCCCGAGTGCGACGTGGGCAAGGTCTCCTACGAGATGACCGAGCTGGCCAACCGGATCGGGGACGCACTGACCCCGGCTGCCCGAGCGGCGCTCGCCCGCACTCGCTGACCACCCCGGCACCCCCACGCCGGAGACCCTTCCCCTTCCTCTGGAGTCAGACATGCCTCTCACCACGCCTTGGCGCAGCCGTGCCCTCACCGCCGCGCTGCTCGCGGCCGTGCTGACCACCGGTACGGCCTGCGGCGACGACGCGCCGGGCCCGAGCGCCGGCGGCTCGATAAAGATCGGCCTGCTCGCGTCGCTGTCCGGGACGTACCAGGCCGTCGGTACGGAGATCCGCGACGGCTTCCAGCTCTACCTGGACACCCACGACGGCAAGTTGGGCGGCCGGCAGGTCGACCTCATCGTCGCCGACGAGGGCAACGGCGCCCAGACGGCCGTCCCGGCGGCGACCAAGCTGCTCAAGCAGGACCGGGTGTCGGCGCTCACCGGCATCGTCGGCGGCGGCTCGGTCGCCGGAGTCACCCCGGTGCTCAACGAGACCAAGGTGCCACTGGTCGGCTCGAACGGTCGGCCGGAACTCAAGGACGTCTCCCGCATCTGGCACACCTCGTACCTGTCCGACGAGCCCGGGGCGGCGATCGCCCAGCACGTCCGCGACAACGTGAAGGGCTCCGTGTACGCGATCGGCCCGGACTACCAGGGTGGTTGGGACGAGCTGCGCGGTTTCACCGACGCGTTCAGCAAGATCGGCGGGAAGCTCGCGAACGCCGACGGCAAGACGACCTTCACGCCGTTCCCGGCCACCACGAACTTCCTCCCGTACTTCGCCCGCATCAAGGCCTCCGGCGCGGCGGCCGTCTACACCTTCTACGCCGGCAGCGCCGCCGTCGACTTCGTCAAGCAGTACGCGCAGTCCGAGATCAAGGACATCCCGTTGTACGCGGCCGGGTTCCTCACCGAGGGCGGGGTGCTCAACGCGCAGGGCGACGCCGCCCGGGACATCTACTCGGTGCTCAACTACTCGCCGGACCTGGACAACGCGGAGAACCGCGCCTTCGTGGCGGCGTGGAAGGCGAAGCACGACGGTTCACCGACGACCTACGCGCTCGCCTCGTACGACGCGGCGGCGGTGCTGGTCCGGGCGGCCGTCGACGACCCGGAGATGGTCGCCTGTCTGGGCGTGAGCCCGGCGCGGATCCGGGCCGGTGTGCTCGCCGCCGCCGGTGCGCTGGCCGGCGCGGCCGGGGTCCTCGGCGCGCCCATCATCGGCCCCGGCACGGACACCGCCGACACCGTGCTGCTGCTCTCCCTGGTGGTCGTCGTCCTCGGTGGTCTCGGGTCGATGGCCGGCACCCTGCTGGCCGCGCTCGCGATCGGCGAGATCCAGACGCTGGGCGTGGCGTTGCTGCCGGCCGCCGCACCGTTCCTGCTGTTCGCCGCCATGGCGGCGGTGCTGGCGGCGCGGGCGCGCGGCCTGGCCGTCAGGTGGCGGACGGCATGAGCGGCGAGGTGATCCGACGGGCACGCGGTGCCGTCGCGGCGCTCGTCCTGGTGGGCCTGGTCGTGGCGCCCTGGGTGGTCGACGACTACACCACGGCGCTGCTCGCCCGGACGCTGGCGCTGGCCCTGGTCGGGGTGAGCGTGGCGCTGCTCACCGGCGTCGCCGGCATGCCCACCCTCGGGCAGACCGCACCGTACGCGGCGGGCGCCTACGCCTGCGCCGTGGTCGGCAGCCGGGTCTCCGACGTCGGCGTGGTGCAGCTCGTCGTCGCGGCGGGCGCCGGGGCGCTGTTGGCCGCGCTCATCGTGCCGCTCGTCGTGCACGCCCGGGGGGTGATCGTCCTGATGATCACCCTGGCCATCGGCGAACTCGTGGTCGTCGTCCTCGGGCGCTGGCGGTCGGTGACCGGTGGCACGGACGGGCTGGCCGGTGTCCCCGCGGTCCGCCCGTTCTGGGGGCTCCCGGCGCTCGCCAGCGACCAGGGCCGCTACCTGTACGCCCTGGTCGTCGTGGCCACGCTTGTCGGCGCGGTGCTGGTGCTGCTGCGTACCCGCGCCGGGCTGGTACTGCGGGCCGGCCGCGACGACGAGACGCGGTTGCGCGCCAGCGGTCACCGGGTGGCGGTGCACCTGTCCGGCGCGCACATCGCGGCCGGGGCGATCGCCGGAGCCGCCGGGTCGGTCCTGGTCGTCGCCCAGCAGTACATCTCCCCCGCCGATTTCGGCTTCGACACGTCGGCGCTGCTGCTGCTCGGTGTGGTCATCGGGGGCACCGCCTCGGTGGGCGGCGCCCTGGTGGGCGCGGCGCTGGTCATCGCCGTCCGGGACTGGTTGTTCGGGGTGCTGCCCGGCCACGCGCCACTGGTGCTGGGCGCACTGTTCGTGGCGACTGTCTACCTGCTGCCCACCGGGGTCAACCGGGCCCGGTCTCGGCTGTCGGAGGCCGCTGCGCCACAGCCGGACCCGCCCGCCGCCCAGGAGCGGGCCACCGTCGGGGAGGTGGGCCGATGACCGGCCTGCTCGACGCCCAGGAGGTGAGCGTGCGGTACGGCTCACTCGCCGCGCTCGACGGCGTGGACCTGTGCGTCCACGACGGTCAGCGGCACGCGCTGATCGGCCCGAACGGGGCCGGCAAGAGCACCCTGCTCGACGTGCTCGGTGGGTCCACGCGGCCGCAGCGCGGCACGGTGCGGTTCGCCGGACGGGACATCGGTCGGCTCGGCCCGGCGGCCCGGGCGCGGCGGGGCATCAACCGCATCCACCAACGACCGGCGGTCTTCGCGACGCTGACCGCGGCGGAGAACGTGGTGGTGGCCGCGCTGCCACGGGTCATCCCCCGCCGCCGGTGGTGGCCGGCCGGACGTCGGCGCGCCGCGCAGCAGCTGGCCGGTCCGCTGCTGGAACAGATGGGGCTCACCGCCGTCGCGGCGGTGCCCGCCGGGCACCTCGCGCACGGGCAACGACGCCAGTTGGAGATCGCCATGGCCCTGGCCGGTCGCCCCCGCCTGCTGCTCCTCGACGAACCGGCGGCCGGGTTGTCCGCCGTCGAGGTCGGCCGACTGGTCGAGCTGCTCCAGGCGTTGCCCCGGGCCGTCGCCGTGCTGCTCGTCGAACATCGACTGGACCTGGTGTACGCCCTCTCCGACACGGTCACGGTGCTGCGCGACGGTCGGACCCTGGCCGCCGGCACACCTGACGAGATCCGTACCTCGCCGCTGGTGCGGCAGGCCTACGCGGACGGGGTGGCGTGATGCTCACTGTGGATCGTCTCTGCGCCGGCTACGGCGGGGGAACCGTCCTGCACGAGGTCACCCTGCGGGTGCGCCAGGGTAGCATTCAGGCCGTGGTGGGCCGCAACGGGGCGGGCAAGAGCACGCTCGTGCACACCATCGCCGGGCTGGTCCGCCCGTCCAGCGGTCGCATCGAGGTCGGCGGGGTGCACGTCGCCGGCCGGCAACCGCACCGCATCGCCCAGGCCGGCGTCGGTCTGGTACCGCAGGGCCGGCGGGTCTTCTCCCGGTTGACAGTGGCCGAGCACCTGCACCTGGCGGCCGCGCCGTGGCGGGCCCGCACCTCCGGCGGCGAGGGCTGGACGGTCGCCCGGACCCTGGACCTCCTGCCGAGGCTGGCGGCGCGGCTGCGACACCGCGGCTGCGAACTCTCCGGCGGCGAGCAGCAGATGCTGGCGATAGCCCGTGCGCTGCTCGGCCAGCCCCGGGTGCTGCTGCTCGACGAACCGAG
>NZ_JAGPXZ010000244.1:0-7746 GCF_018070305.1 Micromonospora sp. M51
GACGCTCGGCGTGAACCGTCTGGGCGCGGCTTGCGTGAATCCGGTGGTGGGCGTGACGGCCGTATCGTCGGGGTACATCGCAGCCCGAGCACCGATGTCTGGGGAGGCACAGTGGCGGCACGGTTCGGACGCGACGCGCGGGGCCCGTTGGCGGGCCTGCTGATCGCCGCACTGGTCTCACTCGCCTGCGCCGGCGGTGGGCTGGTCGAGCCGGAGGCCGAGCGCCCCGGAGCGAACCCGCCGGCCGCCTCCCCGGGCCCGAGCACCACCCGGGCCGACAGCACCACCAGCATCGCCGAGTTCGAACAGGACGTCGCCGACGCGCAGGCGGTCGCCGAGCGGTACTGGGCGGCCCAGTTCAAGGAATCGGGGCAGCAGTTCCGACCGATCCGGCAGATCATTCCGTACCAGCGCGACGGCGAGGTGTCCTGCGGTGGGCAGCGGCTGCCCCGCAACAACGCGGTCTACTGCTCGCGGGGCGACTTCATCGCCTACGACGTCGCCTGGTCCGTGGCGGCGTTCCGCCAGGTCGGCGACGCGTTCGTCTTCTACCTGCTCGGGCACGAGTACGCGCACGCCATCCAGGTGCGGCTCGGCATCAACTACAGCTTCACCATCCAGCAGGAACTGCAGGCCGACTGCATGGCCGGGGCGTACCTCGGCGACTCGGTGCGCTCGGGCGCCCTGACCCTCGCCGAGGGCGACCTGGACGAGTTCCGGGAGGGGGTGGCGGCGGTCGGCGACGACCCGGACCAGCCGTGGTTCGCCGAAGGCGCGCACGGCACCGCCGAGCAACGCACCGACATGTTCTTCCGCGGCTACGAGGGTTCCCTGAAGGAGTGCGACCTGGGCTGAGTGGGTTGCCCGGGTCACTCCGACGCCCGTTGCCGCCACCGCAAACGCGCGGTGCTGGCAGGATCGCCGGTGTCGCCCACGACCCTGGAGGCTCCGCTGAGCAGCACCTACCCCGCCGCCGTGCTCTTCGACATGGACGGCACGCTGGTCGACAGCGAGAAGCTGTGGGACGTCGCGTTGCAGGAACTCGCGAAGGAGTACGGCGGGGAGCTCTCCGTCGACGCCCGCCAGTCGATCGTCGGCACCGCCATGGCCGAGTCGATGCGCATCCTGCACGACGACCTGGGGCAGCCCGAACGGGATCCGGAGATCAGCGCGGCGTGGATCAACGCCCGGATCCTGGAGCTGTTCCGCACCGGCCTGCCCTGGCAACCCGGCGCGTTCGAGCTGGTGCACGCGGTCCGCGCGGCGGGAATCCCCACCGCGCTGGTCACCTCCAGCCCCCGGGCGCTGGTCGAGATCGCCCTGGACACCCTCGGCCGGGACAACTTCGACACGGTGGTCGCCGGCGACGAGGTGGTGGCCGCCAAACCGCACCCCGAGCCCTACCTGACCGCCGCCCGGCTGCTGGGTGTGCCGATCGGGCGGTGCGTGGCGATCGAGGACTCACCGACCGGGGTGGCCAGCGCGGTCGCCGCCGGCGCGGCGGTGCTGGCCGTACCGGCGGAGGTGGCGTTGCCGAGCACTGTCGGCGTACGCCAGGTGGAGAGCCTGACCGGCGTGGACCTGGCGTTTCTCGCGGACCTGCTGGCCGACCGGGCCGCAGCCTGACGCACGAAGGGGCCCCCGCGGTGCGGGAGCCCCTTCGATTGCGGCGTCAGTCGTGGGCGATGGCGCCCAGCACGTTGATCCGAGCCGCCCGAACGGCCGGGAGCACCGCGGCCACCACGCCGATGACGGCGGCGAGACCGAGGAACACTCCCATCTGCCCCCAGGGCAGGATCAGGTCGGTGATGCCCTCGTCCTTGAGCGCCTCGACCACCGCGGCGCCGAGACCGGTGCCCACCACCACGCCGAGCAGCGCGCCGAACACCGAGATCACCACCGCCTCCACGGTGATCATCCCCATGGTCTGGGACCGGCGCAGGCCGATCGCCCGCAGCAGACCCAACTCGCGGGTCCGCTCCAGCACCGACAGGGCCAGGGTGTTGATGATGCCCAGCACGGCGATCACGATGGCCAGCGCGAGCAGGATCTGGATCATCGTGAGCAACCCGTCGAGCGAACTCGTCTGCTGCTTGATGAACGCGTCCCGGTCGGCCACCGACACCTCGGGGCTGTCCGCGAGCAACGCCTCGACCTGCGGTTGAACGTCGGAGACCCGGGTGCCCGGTGCCAGCTGGATGAAGCCCTGGATGGGCTGCGGGATGGCGAAGTTCTTCGCCGCCGCCGGAGGCAGCGTCACCGGGTTGGTCAGCTGCGACGACTCGTAGATGCCGCTGACCGTGTAGGTGCGGGCCTCGCCCCGGGTCAGCTGCACCGTCACCGTCGAGCCGACCGACCAGCCACGGGAGGTGGCCGTGTCCGAGCTGGCCAACATCTGCGTCGGCCCGATCCGGTCGATGTCACCGGCGGTCGGCTTCGCCCCGAAGATCTGCCGCAGCGACGCCGGGTCGCTGCTCGCCGCCACCCAGGTGCTCTCGCCGTCGATCTTCGCCATGTCGCCGTACTCGCCGTCGACCAGCTGCACACCGGGCAGGGCCTTGGCCTGGTCCAGCACCCCCGGGTCGAACGACGGCGGACGCGGACCGCCCTGCACGCCGGCGATCACCAGCTCGGCCTTGATGGTGTCCTGGGCGAGCGCGCTGATGCTGCCCTTGGCCGAGTCGAGGATGACAGTGACGCCGGTGACCAGCGCGATGCCGACCATCAGCGCGGCGGCGGTGATCGCCGTGCGGCGCGGGTTGCGCCCGGAGTTGAGCCGGCCCAGCTTGCCCGGCACCGACCAGGAGAAGATCGCGCCCAGCAGGCTCACCACCGGCCGGCTGATCAGCGGGGTCAGCAACGCCACCCCGATGAAGGCGAACAGCACCCCACCGAGGATGGTGGACAGCGTCTGACCGCCGGCGTTGCCGCTGAGCCCGAGGAACAGCAGCACCGCGCCGACGCCGGTGACCAGCGATCCGGCCACGGTGACCTTGGTCAACGGCCGGTCCGGGGTGGCCACGTCCTGCATGGCCGCGATCGGCGGGATCCGCGACGCCCGCAGCGCCGGCAGCAGCGCCGCCACCACGGTGATCACCAGACCGACGGCGAACGCACCGATCACCGCCGCCGCCGGCACGCCGATCCCGGCCAGGGTCAGCCCACCGGCGAACTTGCCGAACAGGAACGCCAGCAGCGCGCCCACCCCGATACCGGCCGCCAGGCCGAGCACCGACGCGATCAACCCCACCGCGATGGCCTCCAGCACCACCGAACCGATGATCTGCCGCCCGCTGGCCCCGATGGCGCGCATCAGCGCCAACTCCCGGGTCCGCTGCGCCACGATGATCGAGAACGTGTTGAGGATCAGGAAGGTGCCCACCAGCAGCGCCACCGCCGCGAAACCGAGCAGGATCTTGTTGAAGAAGGACAGGCCCTCCTTCAGGCCACCCGCGGCGTCCGCGGCCAACTGCTCGCCGGTCTTCACCTCGAAGTCCGCGCCGAGGGCACCGCTCACGTCGTCGCGCAGCGTCTCGTCGGAGACCCCGCCGGCAGCGCGTACGGTGATGTTGCTGAACACATCGGGCTCGCCGAGCATCAGCCGCTGCGCCACCGGAGTGGTGAAGAAGACCTCGTTGGCACCACCGATCGAGTCCCGGTCACCGCTGTAACCGACGACACCGACCAGGGTGAAGTCCCGCTTCTTCGACTCGAACGCGGTGAGCACGCCGACCTTCTGGCCGACCTGCACCTTCGCGGCCGTGGCCAACGCCTTGTTGATGACGATCTCGTCCTCGGCCTGCGGCGCGCGCCCCTCACGCAGCCGCAGCAGCTCGCCCTCGCCGGTCCAGTTCTCGCCCAACTGCGGCGGACCGAACGAGGTCACCACCTTGCCGTTGCTGCCGATGATCCGGGCGCCGTCGGCGGCGACGACACCGGTAGCCGACGCCACCCCCGGCACCTGCGTGACCCGGTCCACCACGGCGGCGGGCAGCGCGGCGGCCGTCTGCTCACCCTCCATCTCGTTGACCTGCACCTTCGGCTTCGCCGCGACGTTCACGTCGACGTCCGAGTAGGCGTCGGCGAAGATCGAGTCGAAGGAGCGACCCAGCGTGTCGGTGAGGACGAACGCGCCGGAGACGAACATCACCCCGAGCACCACCGCCAGGCCGGACAGGATCAGCCGGACCTTGCGGGCCAGCAGACTCTTCAGCGTCGCGCGGAACATCAGTTGCCCACCTCGGCCGGAGTGTCCAGCTTCTTCATGGTGTCCAGCACCGTCTCGGCGGTCGGCTCGATCAGCTCCGAGACGATCTCACCGTCGGCGAGGAAGACCACCCGGTCGGCGTACGCGGCGGCCGTCGGGTCGTGGGTGACCATCACGATGGTCTGGCCGTGCTCGCGCACCGAGTTACGCAGGAAGTTGAGCACCTCCGCGCCGGAGCGTGAGTCCAGGTTGCCGGTCGGCTCGTCCGCGAAGATCACCTCGGGGCGGGAGACCAGCGCCCGCGCGCACGCCACCCGCTGCTGCTGCCCACCGGAGAGCTGCGCCGGCCGGTGGTCCAGTCGATCCTTCAGTCCCACCGTCTCGATCACCGTGTCGTACCAGGCCGGGTCCGGCTTACGCCCGGCGATCGACAGTGGCAGCAGGATGTTCTCCTTGGCGGTCAGCGTCGGCAGCAGGTTGAACTGCTGGAAGATGAAGCCCACCTTGTCGCGGCGCAGCTTCGTCAGCCCCGCGTCGCCCAGCCCGGTGACAGTCGTCTCACCGATCGACACCGTCCCCCGGGTCACCGAGTCCAGACCGGCCAGGCAGTGCATCAGCGTCGACTTGCCGGAACCCGACGGGCCCATGATCGCGGTGAAGCGGCCACGTTCGAACTCGGCGCTGACCCCCCGCAGCGCGATGACCTGAGCCTCGCCGCTGCCGTACACCTTCCACACGTCGTTCGCCCGGGCCGCGGCCTGCGCCTGCTGGCCTACCGTCGCGGTCACGTCATCTACCTCTTCCGTCTGTCCGAAAACGCACGCCGCCCCCCGATGGTCCGGCGCGACCGTTCAATCATCGGTGCTTTCCTCGCCCGTCCCGTCCGACCCTGGGGGGACCCGGTGCGGATTTCCCGCTGCGGGTGCACCCCCATGTCGGATCAGGGTTGCCCCTGACATGACGACCGACAGACCGTTTTTCCCCACCCCCCGGGCGGGCGGCAGCACCAACACTTCCGCCTGACGCCACAGGAGGGTCAACCGAACCGGGCCGTCTCCGGTCACGGTAGGTGACGGCGGCAACGCCAGCCGTCCCCCCACGGAGGGATCTTCGAGTACGCCAGGTGAGGTAGCCGGGCCGGTGCGGGCTACGCCCGGGGGCGGACCAGCCCCGACTCGTACGCCAGCACGACCGCCTGCACCCGGTCGCGCAGCCGCAGCTTGGTCAGCACGTGCCCGACGTGGGTCTTTATGGTGGTCTCGCTCACCGACAGGACCCTCGCGATCTCGGCGTTGGACAACCCCCGGGCGACCTGCACGAGCACCTCACGCTCCCGGTCGGTGAGCGCGTCGAGCGCCGCCGACGGCGTCACCGCCGGGTCGGGCAGCAGCTCCGCGAAGCGGTCCAGCAGTCGCCGCAGAATCCGAGGCGCCACCACCGCGTCGCCCCCGGCGACGGTGCGGATCGCCGCGATCAGGTCCTCGGCCGGCACGTCCTTGGCCAGGAACCCGCTGGCACCGGCCCGCAACGCGCCCACCACGTACTCGTCCAGGTCGAAGGTCGTCAGCACCAGCACCCGTACCGGCAGTCGGGCGTCGACGATCGCCCGGGTCGCCGCCACCCCGTCCATCCGGGGCATCCGGATGTCCATCAGCACGACGTCCGGCAGCAGCCGGCGGGACAACTCCACCGCCTCCACCCCGTCACCGGCCTCGGCCACCACGTCCAGGTCGCTCTCGGCGCCCAGCACCATCCGGAACCCGGTCCGCAGCAGCGGCTGGTCGTCGGCGAGCAGGATCCGCACCGGCCGCGCCGAGGGTGCCCGATCGCTCATCTCGTCTCCCGTCCCGCCGGCCTCGTGGCGCGCACCGGTCATCCTCGCCCACCGGAACCGGTGCGTCGCGGATCACCGTAGAGGCCGGCCGGTCGCCCTGTCCCGACCGATGCGGCGCCGTTGCGGTCGGTTCACCGGCGTCGGGCGCACCCCCGGGGTCGACCGGCGACGCCGCGCCGGGGCAGGCGCGTCGGTCAGCGGGCGCTCACTCGTCGGCGCCCGGCGCCACCGGGGCGGACCGGGAGTCGCGCAGCGGGTCGGCGCTCGCGGCGGCGACCGGGAACGGCGGCGGGGTGCCGCCGAAGCTGGGACACAGCGCCTGGTGGCTGCACCAGTCGCAGAGCCGGCTCGGCCGGGGCCGGAAGTCCTGCCGGGCGGTGGCCTGCTCGATCGCCCGCCACAGCGCCACCACCGTGCGTTCGAAGCGGACCAGCTCGTCGGCGTCCGGGGTGTAGTCCAACACCTCGGCGTCGCGCAGGTAGAGCAGGCGCAGCACCCGCGGCACCACCCCCCGGGTGCGCCACAGCACCAGGGCGTAGAACTTCAGCTGGAACAGCGCCCGCGCCTCGAACGCCTCCCGTGGGGCGCCACCGGTCTTGTAGTCGACCACCCGCAGCGCGCCGTCTGGGGCGACGTCGAGCCGGTCGAGGTAGCCCCGGATCAGCAGCTCCTCGTCGACCACTGCGGAGATCAGGCTCTCGCGTTCGGCCGGCTCCAACCGGGTCGGGTCCTCCACCGCGAAGTAACCCTGCAACAGCCCGGCCGCGGAGCGGAGGAACTCCACCGGGCCGGCCGGCTCCGCGTCGTCGAAGATCCCGGCCAGCTCCGGCTGCTCGGTGACCAGTCGGTCCCACTGGGGGGCCACCAGGTCACCGGCCGCCTCCGGCGTGCGGCCGGTGGCGGGCAGGTCGAACAGACGCTCCAGCACCGCGTGCACCAGCGTGCCCCGGGCCTGCTCGATGGTGGTGCGCTCGGGCAGCCGGTCGATGCTGCGGAACCGGTAGAGCAGCGGGCAGGTCTTGAAATCCGCCGCCCGCGACGGCGACAGCGAGGCCCGCACCGTCGGCGGCGCCTGCGCCGCGGGGGAGGGCTGGGGGGTGGTGACCGATTCCGCCGTCATGTCGGCAAAGGTTAGGGCACCGGTGTGACACCGACCGCCGCCCGCCCCGCACAGCGGCGGTCCGTAGCATCGTGGCGATGGAGCAGACAACCCGGCCGCCGCGCCGACCGGACCGGCGTCTCGGCCTGAACGTCGGACGGGTGTTCGGGGTGCCGTTGCACCTCAACGGCTCGATGGTCCTGCTCGCGGTGCTCATCGCGGTGCTGTACGGCGAGTTCGCCCGCCGGCAACTGGGCCTGCCGCAGCTCAGCGGCTACCTGATCGGCTTCGGGTTCGTCGTGTCGCTGCTCGGTTCGGTGCTGCTGCACGAGCTGGGCCACGCCCTCACCGCCCGCCGGTACGGCATCGGTGTGCGCGGGATCACCCTGGAGCTGCTCGGCGGCTACACCGAGATGGACCGGGACGCCCCGTCGCCCCGCGTCGACCTGCTGGTCTCGCTGGCCGGCCCGGCCGTCTCCGCGGTGCTCGGCGTCCTGGCGGTCGCCGCCACCCTCGCCCTACCCGAGGGGACAGTGGCCCACCAGCTCGCCTTCCAGCTCGCGGTCAGCAACGTCATCGTGGCGCTGTTCAACAGCCTGCCCGGCC
>NZ_JAGPXZ010000245.1:0-7708 GCF_018070305.1 Micromonospora sp. M51
GACCATGCCGATGACGTACGAGGGGTCGTTTCCGAGCAGGCGCCCGAACTGCTCGGGTGAGAGCCGGAACGGGTCTTCGACGCTCGCCCCCGAGAAGGTCCGCAGTTGCGGCGATCGTCGCGAGTGGACCCGGAGCACGCCGTCCACCGGGTCGACGGTGAGCCCGGCGAGGAGCCGGGGGTCGACCAGGCCGTGTGCCCCCTCATCCTCGTCCACCGGGATGCTCAGCTCCGTCAGGCGGAGGTTCTGATGGGCGTCCTGCCACAGTTGCAGGACGAAGTCGGACAGCGTGTGCCCACCGATGACGACGTCGGCGGGACCCAGCTCGAAGACGAGTCGCTGCATCAGCATGGTCAGCAGCGCGTTGCTCCGCCGAACGCCGAGTGACTGCCACGGGTTGTTGAGCAGGCGCTCCTGCTGGTCCACCGACTGCCGCTGGTACAGGCCGCGAAGCAGACGATGCCGGAGAGCCTCGGCCAGGTACGGCGGAAGCACCGCCTTCGGTCCGAGCCGGTCGAACATGAGCCAGCGGTCGAGTGGGGTGCCGAGGCCGAACTCGATCTCGGTGTCGATGATGTCCTCGAGGACCAACCGCTGCCAGGAGTGGCCCCCGATGCCCTGGGCGAGCGCGGCGAGCAGGCGCATCCGGACCGGCCGGGACAGCTCGCGCACCTTGGTCACGGCGTTGATCGCGGTGCGCCACTGCTCCACCCAGTCGGTGCGCTCGGCCTCAGAGATCACGTCCGGCTCGGTGAGGAGGGCCGCCAGACGCTCGGTCAGCAGGGCGAGCTGAACGCCGTGCCGATCGTTGACGAGACTGGGGTAGCGTCGCCAGCCGTCGGCAGTGAGCGGCGGAACGGCCAGGACCTCCCACTGGTTCGAGACGCGGGACGGATGAACGTCGCGCTCGTACCACGGCGTCAGCGCGTCGCCTTCTTCGGCACGCCGGAAGTGCAGCCGCAACAGGGCTGCCGGTCGCTTGGTCAGCGATGGCGGAAGGATCTGGACGGCGCGGATCAGGACCCGCTCGGCGAGGCTGAGCCCACCGGCCACCGGCTGCCGCCATCGCCCCTGGCCACCGGTGTCGAGGTCCGGCACCGTTCCGCTGAGGGCGTTCTCGATCCAGCCGGTCACCAGGGACACCCCCGGTCGGCCGCGCAACCACCGCTCCTGCTGTGGCAGCGCCTCCTCGTGGTGGTCGGCGAGCAGCAGATCCGCGAAGACCGACGGCTCGATCTGGGGGTACCTGCCGTCGCCGGCCCGCTCGTATTCCCGGTAGGTGTGCAGGGCCAGCCCGGCCAGCGGGAGGGACATCGAGGGGTTCGGCGACTCCAGGCGGTACGCCAGCTCGCTCAGGAAGGCCCGGTGCCGGGTGTCGGACAGCACGTCCGCGGCGTGCAGGACGAGTGCGGCGAGGTGTTCGGCCCGGCCGGCCTCGACGCTGCGGAGCAGGCGTACGGCGGTGCACACCGCGAGCATCAGCCGCAGCAGCAGGACGGAGTCACCACCCATCGGGAACAGCGAGTCCCTGATCTGCTCGTCCGGATCTCGGGTGAAGCGGGCGTTGTACGCGCTGTTCTGGCGGTTGAACCACGGCGACAGCACGGCGACGGAGAACCAGCTCGACAGTTGCAGGGGCCCGGACCGGACGATGAACTCCACCGGCTTCTCGTTCCCGGTCCGCAGTCGGGCGAGCGACGCCGCGCTCGTCTGCCACGCGTTCAGTTCGTGGGTCGGCAGCGGGATCCGTACCCGGATCGGCTTGTTGATCTCCCGGTGGGGTGCGATCCACCGGTGCGCCAGCGCGTCCGCCGTCCCCTGCGGATCGATGTCGGCCGACAGCTCGTCCAGGACGGCCTGCCAGAGAACCATGGCGATGGTGGCCGGATGCTGACCGGACAGTCCCAGCCGCGACAAGACCTCCGACGCGGTCGACGGATCGGGTCGCCCGCGCCGCAGTCGGCGGAGGTGCGACAGCGTCACGACCTCGTTCGAGATCAGGCCGGCCGCACCGGGCGCCGGGCCGGCCGGAGCGGACGTCCCGGGGAATCCGAAGGTGAGTCGGGCGATCGCGGCAAGGAGGTCCGGCTCCTGGAACGCCGCGCCGATGCGCGGATCGAGGAGTTGGGTGACGACGTCGTCGGAGCTCATCAGCTCGTCGCCGACCATGGCGGCGAGTTCCACGGCGAGCAGTTGCGCTCGGCGGCCGCAGTGACCGGCGAGCGCGTCCCGGCTGAGCTTGCCGATCGTCTCGTCGACCACGAGTCGCGCGGACGCCGGGATGCGCCGTGCCGCCTCGACGCAGGCGGCGAGCACCACCACCTCGGCGGTGAAGCTCTCGATGTCGAGATAGGGGTGCGCCGCGCGGCCGGGACGCACGCGCGCCAGCGCTCGTCGCGCCGCCTCCGACAGGTGACCCGCGACGGTCTCGGCCGACCGGGCCGTGAAGATGGCCTCCACCGCCTGCGCCACCGCGGTACGGATCGACCCGTCCAGCACTGCCAGCGTGTCGTCGAGCGCACTGCGCGCCAGGGCCGCCGTGCCCGGTTCGACACCGGGCCGCACGGCGACGGCCAGCACCTGCGGGGCGGCGTACCGGCGCATGGCCGGTTCACAGTTGGCGAGCTGACGCAGAGCCGCGTTCAGCAGGTCAGCGCCGGAGTGTCGCGAGGTGAGCGCCTCCGTGATGGAGATGAACGCCTCCGCGTGATGCGGCGACGCGTGCACCGCCGAACAGAAGTACCAGGTCTCGATCATGCGCACTCTCCGTCGGGGTGAGCCGGAAGGTAGTGAAGGACGCGTCTGAGTTCGGCGATACGGTCAATGAGCACCTGTTCGGTGCGGGGGTCCACCGGCCGCAGTCCCACCGCCATCGCCACGGCGGACGGCACGTCCGGCGGCCCGGTCAGAAGCTCGATCAGATCCGCGCTCATCGGGCAGGCGCGCAGGGCAGCCATGTAGGCGTCGGTCAGCCGTTCCGCGGGTCGGGCCGCGCGCACGATCGCGGCGGCCACGCCGATGCGCCCGGTGAGAAGTGCCGCTTCCCGGCTCAGTTCGGCCGGTGTCGGTGCCGACGACGTGCCGTCCCCGTCGCCGGGGGTGGCGGGGCGGCTGGCCATGACCCGGACCAGGTCCGCTATGGCGCGGCCGGCGAAGGCGGACCGCCAGCCGGGCAGTTTCGGGCGCGCGGCCGGATCGCGGAGGGCCGCCAGCACCAGCGCCTCGACGACCGATTCGGTCAGCGGGGCGGGCAGGTCGGTCGGTGCCACCCGGCGATCACCGATTGAGTCCAGCCACCTGCCAACGTCGGCGTCGAAGGCGCAGGCCACGGTCAGCCCGGCAACCCAGCCGGCGCCGGTGCGCCGGGCGCCGGAAGCGGTCAGGAACTGCGGATACCAGCCTGGCAGGAAGTCGCGGACGGCACACATCAGGTCGGTTTCCGCCACCCGGCCGTCGCCGTCCTCCAGCTCGCTGATCACCAGATCGGCCAGCAGCGAAGGGGAAACGCTGTCAAGGTCCGGTCCGGCGTGGCCGGGCAGCGGCGGGAGCACGGGCTTCAGCCCGCGTCGGACGGCCTCCTGGCGCAGCCGGTGCACGACAGCGGGCAGCACCGGCGTCGCGGGGGTGCTGCCCGACGGCAGCGGGGTGGCGGTGGTCGGCCGCTCGCCCGGCCGGAAGCGGGTCACCGTCAACCAACCGGTCCCGTCTCTGGTCAGCACCTCGGCCAACCGCTGTGCCGTGAGCATGGCGTCGACCGGCGTCGGGGCCCGTACGGCGACCACGACCGAGGACGCGGGGAAGCGGTCCCGAAGGTACGCCGTCCAGGCACGGCACAGGCTCGCCGTCGCGGCGTCCGGGCCCTCCGCGGCAACCTCGACGTCGACGCGGAGCACGAAGGCGTGATCCTCGTCAGGACCGCCCGCGTCGAGAAACGCGGAGTCGGCGTCGGACAGCCGCCATGGATCGCCCGACCGTGCCGGCTCGACGGTGAGCCATCGACGCTGCGGGACGGTCATCCGGGAGTGCTCCCGGAGCACCAGCTCAGCGCTGTTCAGGTCGGTCGCCAGGTCGGCATTCGACGGCTCCGCCACCACGCCGTGGGCCGGTGTCCGGTCCAGGATCCACCGCAGGTCGAGCCGGACCGCCGTACGCTCGCTGCAACCCGGCACCAGCCGACCCGGCGACCAGCCGGACGGGATCACGTACCCCGCCAGCTCGTAGGCCTTGGTGGCGTCGGCCGCCGGGCCCGCGACAAGCCGGCGGCCGGGTTCGTTCACTCCGGTCTCTGGGCTGAAGTAGCAGGTGGTCGGCTCGCTGTCGGACGATCCCCGGTCCTTCATCCCGGCCAGCACCGTGGTCGAGAGGTCGGCGAGCGAGGGGGGCCACACCGCCGTGTCGGCCCGCCTCAACGCGTCCAACAGGGAACGGGAGAAGAGCCCGCCACGGTCACCGTACGAGTACCCGGCGGCGCGACGGGGCGGTGCCGCGTACATGATCGCCTGCCAGCACTCGCTCTTGCCCTCCTCCTTCTCCGGCAGCGACTCGGCCCTCGGGAGCCGCGCGTTCGGCAGGCGGCACGCGTCCACGGTGAAGACCTGCCGGCCGAAGCCGGGCAGGAACTCGGAGCCGCAGAGCGTCACCAACTCCTCGAAGCTGATGTTGATCTGGTGTGCCGCTGTGGCGTCGGCGAGGAGGAGACGCGACTGCAGGTCGGCGTACCAACCATGGCCCGCCCAGAACACCCACAGCAGGTCGCCGTCGTGCTGCGGCAACCGGAGGATCTCCGCGCGAACTGCGGCGGACGTTGCCGGACCGGCGACCTCCAGGCCGTGCGGCATCGGCGGAATCTCCTCGGCCGACAGCAGGAGCCGGATGTTGGCCGCCGGAACACCGAACCTCAACAGGACCTCGGCGAAGCCGACGGCGTCGTCGGCGATGCCTTTGCGGGCGAAGTCAGGGCCGAGATCCGGGTAGTCCTGCACCCCGACGACGAGTGCGAACGTCCGCTGGGAGAGGCCCCCGGGTACGAGAGCCGGCGCGGTGGTCATGGGGCGGCCCTCCCCACCTCCTTGACGAGTGACGCGAGTAGGTCGTAGAAGTCCTTCCGGTCGAAGTAGGCGCTGTGGGCCTCCGGCATGACCTCGTTTCCGGCGATCTCGACATCCTCCACCCGCCCCGGGAAGATCGGTTCGGCCAGGTAGGACAGGAGGTCCCGCCGGTGGTGGACGTTGAGCCAGCGGGGCACCGAGCCGGGCAGCGGCTCGCCGGCGTCGAGACTCGGCAGTGCACCCATCTCGTGCAGGAGCGGCCCCTGCGACCCGACAGTGACGAGCGCCGCGACAGCGGGCAGCGACCGAAGGACGAGCGTGTCCAGCGCCGCGATGCCGCCCAGGCTGTGCCCCACGAGGACGACCGGACCGCCCGCGTCCCGGACGCAGTCGGCGATGAGCCGCCGGATCGCTTCGCCGCGGGCGAGGTAACGCAGGACGTCGCCCACGAACGGGTGGGCGCTGTCACTGAGCGAGCCGCGCCAGTGGTCGAGCGCCCACGCGCCACCCATCCGCATGGCGAGCTCCGCGCTGATCCTGGCCGCTGTGCCCAGTACGCCGAGCTGACCGCCTTGAAAGGCGTCGATCACCGACTCGACGAGCCGCCGCCGATCGGCGGGCACCAGGCGTGTCGTGGTGGACTGGTGGCGCAGCGTCTCCGCGATGATCGCTTCGGCCAGCGCGTCGACCAGCTCACCCCAGGCGGCGTCGCCCTGGGATTGGGCGATCGCCTCGCGGGCCGGTGCCGAACGCAGCACCGAGTCCACCGCCACGTCGAACCCCTCGGCGAGCCCGGTCGCGACCAGATCCTCGTTCAGCGTGGTCGCCTGCGACATCTGGGCCACCGCACGGGAGATGCGGTCCGCGTTACTGAGCTGCCCCGGCAGGCGAGGCGCCGGACGGGTGCGAGCGCTGACCGCCGCGCAGACCCGGACATCATGCAAGGGATCCAGGTCCAGGATGGTCCATCGGGCGGTCGGCCACCCGGACACCGGGGACTGTGCGGTGGTGCTCGGCCGGTATCGGGGGATGGACCTGTGCGGGGCCGGTGGCGGAGAGCCGAGCCGGTCACCCCAGAGACACGGGATGACTGTCGTGTCCGGACACCGGTCTCGCATCGCCGCATCGAACTTCTTGAGCACGGGCTCGTACCGTGAGGTGCGCGCGCCCGTACCGTGCACGAAGATCAAAGTTGTCATGCGGCGATCACCCCCCGTGTCCAAGGGAACCATTGTGATTGGAGCGGACTCGGCATAGAAACGTCTGATTGGGCGATGTTTTCGACCCCATGACCGGTCCCGGCGGGGCGCAGGTCACGGCCATTTCGAGGTCAACTGGACCCGGCGACGGCACACAGGCCGTCCAGGTCGTCGTGCCGGTCTGACCCGCCGGGCACCGGCGTCACCTGACGTAGTCGCAGGTGGGAGTCGTGTCCACGCGCATCAGCGCGAGGCACGGATGGCACGGTTGGGCCGCGTCGGATGATGACGGTGCCTGACGAAGGCAGCGACGTTGACCGGAGCGGTGAGCGTCCGAGCAGGTGAGTCGGAAAGCCGACGGCAGTCCTGGGGGCGCCGGCGGTGAGATGCTCGACGCCCCCGGTGACGAACGACGTCAGCAGCCCAGTCGTTTGGTGGAGAGCGCGATGTCGTCGATCCAGAGGTCGAAGTCGCGTGGTGTGGTGCCGCCCTGATAGAGCTGCCAGCCGATCTTCACTGTGTTCACCGTCGGCAGGACGAAGGGCACGTCGTTGCCGCCGTGATCGGTCGTCGACGCGCTCAGCCCCGGGATCGCCACCTCGTCGATCCACACCGTGACGCGGTTGTCCGTCGGGTCGAGCTTCCACTCGAAGCACTGCCAGGTGTCCTCGGCAACCGGGGCGGACTCCCGCCAGTTGGTCCAGTCGCCGGTCGGGCCACCGTCGGCGCCCACGCCCCAGAAGATGCCGGGGACTGTGGGCGCGTACTGGCCGCCGACCGGCCGGACGACCTCCGCACTACCGGTGCCGGTCGCCTCCACCAGCGTGAAGTGCGCCCAGTCGGGGGCGGTGGGGAACGCATCGACGCGCAGCCGCATCCGGCCATAGAAGCGGTTGCCCGGCGCGGCGAAATCGTCGACCCGCAGGAAGGCCCGCCCGTTGTCGACCGTGTGCACGTGCAACACCTGGTTGCCGTGGCGGGCACGCTCGACGGTGAGCGTGCCGTTGCGGGTGTCGACGCCCCAGTCCAACGTGCTGGCGCCACCTCGCGGCAGGCGCTCGAAGTCTTCACAGAAGAGCAGGCCACCGGCGCACGAGCGGTGGGAGGCACCCGACGCGCCGGCCGGGACACTGCTGGCTGTGGTGCCGAGGATCAGGGCAGCGGTGATCACCGCGAGGGAACGGCGCATGGTCATCCTTCATGGCGTTGGGTCCCTACCGCGCGGGCAGGGCCGGATCAGTGCTTTCGGACATCACGATCGCTGCTCATCCCGTCACCGGTTCGGGTCCGTCGTCGTGACGCGAGGGACGCCTCCGACGTGTCGGAGGTTGAACGCCTCGGTGCCGGTGGGAACACGTGGCCGCATTGACGTACGGCGGACATCTGCCCGTCGTCGTGGAGATGGTTCGGCGGTGCGGCGCGCGTCCGCCGGGGCGGCGCTCTGCCAGCACTGTGCTGCTC
>NZ_JAGPXZ010000246.1:0-7641 GCF_018070305.1 Micromonospora sp. M51
CGGCGATCTCCATCAGGGTCGGCCCGTCGGCGGCGAGCCGGAACTCGAGGTGCACGATGCCCGTACGCATGCCGAGGGCGCTCACCACCGCGGTGCAGAACTCCGTCACCTCGGCGGCGGCCTCGTGGTCGAGCTGGACGCCGGTGCGATGCGCTATCTCGACGAAGTGGGGCGGCTCGGCGGTCTCCTTGGCGGTGAGGTTGGCCAGCCACACCTTCCCCTCGCTGATCAGCGCCTCCCAGCTGTATTCCGGGCCGTCCACAGCCGTCTCCACCAGGAGCGGACCCTCGTCGTTCCGGCGTGCCACAGCGTCCTGGAAGGCGTCCAGGCTGTCGACCAGTTCCACTCCCTCGCTTCCCGCGGCGGACAGTGGCTTCACGACGACCGGCAGGCGGGCGGTGGCCCAGTCGCGCGCCGATTCCAGGTCGCCGGTCATCAGATACTCCGGTTGGCGGATGCCCGCCGCGGCGAACAGCCCCCGTTGCAGAGCCTTGTTGCGGGAGACGGTCGCGGCGTGCAGGGACGGGCCGGGAACGCCGAGCCGGTCCTGCAGCAGGGCCGCGCCGAGCACGTTGTTCTCGGTGAACGCCACCACTCCCGCCGGCCGGCGGTCTGCCGCGGCCGCCCAGGCCCCTTCGGCCCACTGCTCGTCGTGGTTGCCGGGGGCCACCCGGATGTGGTCGACGAGCCCGCCCGTGTCGGCGGCTCGGGCCGCGCCTTCCACGGCGGCCACCCGCAGACCCAGCCGTCGCGCGGCGGCGAGGTACGGCCTGCCCATGAAACCGACCCCGACCAGCAGCAGCTCAGACATGGTTGTCCGCCTTGCCGGCGGCCGTGACCTTGACCGAGGCGAAGATGTCCCGCAGGAACTGTTCGAGCACCGCCGTGGGTGCCGGGCCGACGATACCGGCGACGGGTACGTCGTACTCGGCGTAGCTCAGCGCCTGACTGACCGGCTCGTCCTCGGTGCGCTGCACCCAGCGCCAGGTCAGCGGGCTGCGCCGGAACTCGTCCGCGCCGTCGACGGTGCAGAACCTCGCGCCCAGGGTGTGACCGGGGACGATGAACCAGCCGTACCGGGCGTCCGGGCCGGAGTCGTGCGCCTCGGGGGCGGAGGCGCCGGGCGTCGAGAGGGCCCGCAGTTGCACCGACGGCATGTGCACGCCGGTCGCCAGCTCGAAGGTGTCGGCCACGCCGGCCCCGCCGAACCTGCTGGCCACCTCGAGGAAGACCAGGCCGTCGGGCGTCTCGATGCCTTCGAGGTGGAACAGGCTCGTGGTGATGCCGACGGCCTGTAGGCAGGCGGTGGTCCACTCCACGACGGCCGGCGGGGTGTCCGTCTGCACCGAACCGAGCGGGCTGCCCTCGGCGTACCCGAGGCAGGTGCCGACGTACCGGCTGGCCTGCAGCGTGACCGGGGTGCCGTCGACGGCCAACCCGTCGACGTGGATGATCGGGCCGCTGACGAATTCCTCGATCTCGAAGCCGCTCGGGTCCGCGTCGGAGGGCAGGCCGTCGCGACGTACCGTTTCGAGGGCGGATGCGGCGGTGTCGAATACGCGTACGCCCTGGCTGGAGGCGCCGTCGAGCGGCTTGAGCACCGTCTGGCCCGACCACCCGATGTCGGCTCCGGCGAGGGCCGAGGCCAGCGGGAGATAGCGCGGCACACGCAGACCCGCCCGGGCGGCGGCGGCCTTCATCATGACCTTGTCCCGGACGGGAAGCACGTCGGCCTCGCGTGGGCCGGGCACGTCGAGGGCCTCCCGGATGCGCGCCGCGGCGATCAGGTCGAACTCGGACTGGGCGATGACCAGGTCGGGCTTCGGGTGGCCGGCGAGCGCCGCCACCACCTCGGTCTCCGTGGCGCCCGTTCCGGGCCGCTCGATCCGTGTGCCGGGCAGCCGTGCGGGCAGTGTCGCCATGCGCTCGGCCGTACCGATGAAGGTCACCTCGTGGGCTTCGAAGTCGAGGCCATCCGCGTAGCGGATGATGTCATCGGTGATTCGGTGCAGGATCAGGATGCGCATGCGGATACCTCAGTTGAAGGACCAGTGGGAGCAACAGAACGGCGACGAGAACGGACCCGAGCACCGCGCCGAGCAGTACGGCCTGCGGGCCGTGCGCGGTGGCGAAGACGGCGACGACGAAGCCCGAGACCGGCAGGGAGACCTGGTTCAGCAGGACGATGAGGCCGATCGTCTTGCCGAGGTGTTCGCGGGGGATGCGGCGGATCCGTTCGGCGCGGATGAAGACGTTCAGGATGCCGACGGTGCCGATCAGCAACGTGTAGCCGATGGCGAACTGCGTGAACGTGTTCGCCTGGCTGATCGTGAGCCCACCCAGGCAGATGATCACGAAGGTGCCCAGGATGGCGACCAGTGGGGTGATCCGCCGGGACAGTCGCGGGATGATGAAGAAGATCAGCAGGGAGAGCACGCCCTCGGCGAAGGACAGCACCCCGAAGTAGCGGTCGGGCTTGCCGAAGGTGCCGGTGGTGATGGCGGCGCTGGTCGCCATGCCGACGCCGACCATGAGGTTCACCATCATCGTCAGCCCGACGAGGCCCACGATCGCGGGGAGCTTGAACAGCGTGCGCGCACCCTCGGCCACTGAGGCCAGCACACCGCGCACCGTCGTGGGCTCGGTGTTGGTGACCGCACTGCGCAGGCTGCCGCGCAGGGTCAGGACGTTGATCGTGGTGAGCGCGAAGAGCACCCCGGTCACCAGCAGGAGATCGGTCGTTCCCAGCAGCGTGGCCAGCAGGACCGCGATGGCCGGCCCGAGCACTGTGCTCGCCTGCTCGGTGCCCTGGATGACGGACTGGGCGCGCACCATGTGCTCGGGGGGCACGAACCGGGGGAGAGTGGTCTCCATCGCGATGTACGCCTGGGCGCTGGCCAGGGACATGGACGCGGCGAGAATGCTGAGCGTCACCACCGTCGCGCCCGGCCAGGCCAGCACGGCGGCGAAGGCCCCCACGGCGAGCAGTGCCCGGACGCTGTCGGCGATCAGATAGAGCCGGTAGCCGTCGACCCGGTCGGCGAGCACCCCGGCAACGGGGACGAAGATGACCCTCGGCAGCCACTCGACCAGGAAGACGAGCCCGCTCGCGGCGACACTGCCGGTGGTCTTGAAGACCAGCAGCGGAATGGCGAACAACAGAAACTGGTCGGCCAGCGCGGCGACCCCCCGGCCCCCGACGAAGCGCACGATCTGGTGGGGCCGGATGTCAGTTGTCGGGGACTCCCTGGCGGGGGCACGCAATGGTCCATTCACGCAGAGCTCCCCCGTCTGTCCATCGAGGAGCGTAACAGCGGCCGATCAGCAGCGACAACCCCGTCCAATCGGTGTGCGGTGAGCAGACCGTGGCCGGTGGCCGGGTTCGGGCTCTGCGCACCGCACTCGTCCCCGGTGATGGAACGACCCCGGATGACCGGAACACAATGGACGGTCAACGACTCGGCGGTGCACGGCAGACCCTGCTGAATCGCCAGTGCCACCACGCCGGCGGCGTACGCCGTGGCACCTGACGTGCCGCTCGACACCAGCCAGCCGTCATCCGCACCCGTGCCGTCGTACTTGCTGTTGCGACGGTCGAACAGGCAGCCGGGTTGGGTGGGGAAGAGGATGTAGTTGCCGTTGGGCAGCATGCCGCACGGGCCGGACACGTCCGGCACGGCCCGTCCGGGAAAGACCGCCGACCGGTAGCTGGAGGCGAGATCGGCGGCCCGCAGCTCGCCGTCCGGGCCGACGTGCACGCCCCCGACGGTGATCGCACCAGGGGTGGCGACGGACTGGAACATCGCTGTCGGCCGGTCGGTCGAGCCGTTACCGGCGGCGAACAGCACTGTGCAGCCCCGCCGGATCGCGTTGGCCACCTCGAGATGCAGATGGGGTTCCGCGCGCAACGTCCCCCAGCTGCAGGAGATGACGTCAGGTTCGAGCTGCACCGCCCGCTGGAACGCGGCGACCGGAAACGAGAAGCCCTCGGTGGCCATCTTGACCATGGTGAGCGACACGTCGGGCGCCACCGCCAGCAGCAGCGCCGACATCGCGGTGCCGTGACCGCGTTCGTCGACAGCGGGATCGAGCTGCGCCAGTGCGGGGACGACCGAGGTCCGGTAGCCGTGCTGGCGGTGATGCGGGTGGTCGTAGAGGCCGGTGTCGACCATGACGACGCGGACGCCGTCGCCGCGGACACCGGCGGCGTGCAGCGCTTCGGCTCCGGCCACCCGCACCGCGTCGCCGGGAAGGCGGAGGTGGTGCCCGGTCCCGCGCACCACCGGCGGCGACGCGGTGACGGTCAGCTCGAATCCGGAACGTGGCACCGAGACCGCACTGATGAGGTCGGTGCACACCCGGGAACGCAGTGGACCCCGCGCCACGAGTTCGTAGCGGGGGGAGTCGCGGATGTACTTGTTGCGGACCACGCCGACGGCGCTGCCGAAGACGTCCCCGAGCAGGCTCTGCTCGCCGCTGACGGTCAGGCCCACGTCGGTTCGGGCCTCGATCGCGAGGCCTTCCCGGAGCAGCGCCTCGGCGACCCGGTCGACGGTGGCCGGCGTGGGGAGGAACTCCTCGACACCGTGGCGCAGCAGCTCGGCGGGGTCGGTGAGGCTGCGCCCGCTCGCCGCCCGTGGGACAACTGTCAGCACACCCCGCCGGGTGAACGCGGCTATCTCGTCATCGATCATCGGAGGTCACCAGGTCGCGCAGGCGGGAGCGGTCGAGTTTGCCGGTCGGTGTCAGGCCGACGTCGCCCTCGTCGATCATGACGATCTTGGCCGGGACCATGTACGGCGGCAACACCCGGGCCAGCTCGGCCCTCAGGTCGGTTTCGGCGCCGGTCCGGTCGGCGGCCAGGACGAAGAGCGTGATGGCCCGGCCGGCGACCCGGTGCTGGGTCACCACCGAGCAGCAGTCGACCACCCAGTCCACGGCCAGCGCCGCGGCTTCGACCTCGGAGGTGTGCACGAGGTTTCCGGCGATCTTCACGGCGTCGTCGCGTCGGCCGACGAAGACGAGCTGACCGGCGCCGGTGCGCCGAACGAAGTCGCCCGACCGGTAGTACCGGATCTCGGGGGAGCCGCGTGTGATCAGCACCTGCTCGGTCCTCGCCCGCTCCTCGCAGTAACCCAGCATGACCTGCGGGCCGCCGATGAGCAGCTCACCCGTGTCGCCGTCGGGCACCGGTCGCAGGTCGTCGTCGACGATCAGGACGTCGACGGCGGGCAGCGGGGTCCCGATCGGCAGGTACTCGTCATCGTGGCCGGCGATGTCGTCGGTCACGTACAGGGTGGCGCTGTGCGTGGTCTCGGTCGGGCCGTAGCCGTGCACATAGGTCAGACCCGGAAGCTTCTTGTCCATCGCCCGCAGCAGCGAGGTCGGGCACGACTCCCCGCCGAACCACAGGCGGCGCAGGGAGCTCAGGTCGCGGCGGTCGATGTCGCTGAACCGCCCGAGCAGCATCCGGATGACCGAGGGCACCAGCAGCACGTCGGTGATGCCCCACTGCTCGCACGCCTGCGTGACCTGGCCGGCCATCGACAGCCGGGGCAGCAGGTGCACGCTGCCGCCGACCAGGAAGGTGGAGTACAGGTCGACAACGGACGCGTCGAAGAACAGCGGCGCCACGTTGATGTATCGCATCCGTTCCGGACAACCGACCACCTGGTGTACGCCCTCCAGCAGCGCGCACACACTGCGGTGGCTGATCATGACGCCCTTCGGGCCGCCGGTCGATCCCGAGGTGAAGATGACGTACGCCTGGTCGTCCGGCGTCCTGTCCCCGTACGCCGACGGCCGGTAGTCGGCCTCAGCCGACACGTCCCAGGAGTCACCGGCGACCACCAGAGTGCCGGCCGCCGCCTCGGCGAGCAGCCCGAGATACCGCGGATGCGCCACCGTCACCGTCGGGCGGCACCTGGCGAACTGCACCGCGGTCCGGGCCGGCGGCAACGACTCGTCGACGGGGACGTACCGCGCGCCGAGTCGAAGCGCCGCCACCATGCAGACCACCGAGTCGATGGACTTGTCCATCACCATCGCGACGGTGCCGTGCCGCCCGACGAGGGGAGCCAGCAGGTCGGTCAGGGCCTGGACCCGCCGAGCCAGCGTCCGGTAGGACACCTGGACGCTGGTGGCCAGATCGACCACCGCCACGGCGTCGTCGTCGTGGCGGCGGTCGATGACCTCGTCGACGAAGCGGAGCGGGCCACCGGTCACCTGTCGACCATCTCGAGTTGCCGGCACACCGCCTCCAGCAGCTCCGGGAAGGTGTCCAGCTTCTGGTCGTACGACCCGAAGTGGCCCATCCCCTCCATCACCGTCAGCCGGCTGCCGGTCAGTCGGTGCAGCTCCCGGGCCACGTCGAGGGGGACCCACGGATCGTCCGTCGAGTGGAACTGGACGATGAAGCGTTGGTTCCGCTTGATCGCCGCCCAGTCCCACGGCTGGTCGAAGAATCCGCTGCGCCGTTCGAGTTCGAAGCCGCAGTCGGTGTGGTGCCCGGCCACCACGAAGGTGCCCAGCAGCGGCGCCGACTCCGCGTACCGCAGTGCGGTCAGTGCTCCCGACGAATGCCCGACGATGACCGTCTGGTCGTCCGGACGGATGACGTCGGTCAGGTAGGGCAGCCAGTACCGCATCCGACCCTTGATCGGATCGGGGAAGGTCTGGGCCACCACGTTGTGGCCCCGAGCCTCAAGCTCCCGTTTGAGGTACGGGAACCAGATGCCGTCGATGGTTGCTCCGGCGTTGCCGTGCACCAGGACGACGCGTACCCCATCAGACATAGGAGTCGTCGTTGAGCTGGTCCTCGAGCATGGTCGCGAGCGAGCCGAGGGTGGCGAAGTGCTCCACCGTCAGCAGCTCCGGTTCGAGTTCGATGTCGTAGTACGACTCGAAGGCCAGCGTCAGCTCGATCATCTGGGTGGAGTTCAACGAGAGCCCGCCGTTGAACAGGGGCGTGTTCGAGGTCAACTCGACGTCGTGGTTCGGGAAGACCTCGGCCGCGATCTTGCGCAGGTCGTCCTCGATGTCGGCGCGGGTCTTCCGGTCGGTGCTCGTCACGTCAGCCCGCCTTCGGCGCGGTGCTGGAGTCGGCTGGCCGGGTCGCCAGCTTGGACTGCAGGAAGACCGGTGTGCGGGGGATGTTCATCTCGTCCTGGTGGAACGGGTTGCGCTTGTTCTTCAGGGAGAGGTACATGGTGCGCCGGGCCCGCGCCTTCTCCTCGTCGGAGTAGAACAGGAAGGCGATGTTGCCGGCGTTCTCCCGGCCGACCTCGGTGAGGGTGATGTCCTCGTCGGTCTCGATCGCGTACCCGCTCTCGACCATCCAGTTGATCTCCCGGCGGTACTTCTCCAGGTTGGCCACGTCCGCCTTGCGTACGGTGCCGAAGACCGGGAAGAACACCATCACCCGGTTCTCGACCTCGTCCTCACTGCAGATCCGGCCCTGCTCGATCGGGATGATGCCGTCCTCGACGTCCTTGATCCAGCGGTCCACGTTGGTGTGGTTGCGGTAGCTCCGCTCACCCATGTAGTTCTCGGCGGCCGGGCCGATGCCCAGTGTGTAACTCGCCCGGTAGCCGTTGCCGCCGCAGGCGTGGTCCAGCCCGATCGGGCCCGTCTCGTCGAGGT
>NZ_JAGPXZ010000247.1:0-7641 GCF_018070305.1 Micromonospora sp. M51
CCGGTGACGTGCACACCGGCGCGGAGGCTCCGGGCATCATCCACGCGGGCACCGCCCGCCGGGCCAGCGACGGCGCGTTGCTCTCCGCCGGCGGCCGGGTTCTCTGCGGTACGGCCACCGGCGCCGACCTGGCCGCCGCGCGGGACGCCGCGTACGCGCTGGTGGACGGGGTGGAATTGGCCGGCTCGCAGCACCGCACCGACATTGCCGCCGCCGCCATCGACGGCCGGATCACGATTCCCGGCTGAAACCGGGCAACCCCCGGCCGCCCCGCCGCCGTTTGAGCGGTGAGACGAGGGGGTGGCCGGAATGCCGGTCGATGTCGAGGGTTACCGCGACTACGTCGGTGCGCGGCTGGAGCCGCTGCGCCGCACGGCGTACCTGCTCTGCGGTGACTGGCACACGGCCGACGACCTGGTGTCGACGGCGCTGGTCAAGTTGCTCCGGCACTGGTCGCGGGTATCAGTCATGGCCAACCCGGACGCGTACGTCCGGCGGACCCTGCTGCGGGTCTGGCTGGACGAGCGGCGTCGGCCGTGGCGGCGGGAGGCCGCCTGGGCCGAGGTGCCGGACAGCGCGGTCGCGGCCACTGGCACCGACGGCGCGGCGGACCGCCTGACCATCCTCGCTCTGCTGGCCGAGCTGCCGCCGCGTCGCCGTGCGGTCCTCGTGCTGCGCTACTTCTGCGACCTGTCCGTCGAGGAGACCGCGCAGGAACTCGGCTGTACTCCGGGCACCGTCAAGAGCCAGTCGGCGCGTGGTATCGAGGCGATGAGAGCCCGCCTCGCCCCGATGCCGGATCGAGTCGAGGAGGTACGCAACGATGGATGAGCTTCACGACCAGCTGCGTGCGGCGGTCGCCCAGGCGCCGCCGACTCGGATCGACGTGGACGAACTGATCCTGGCCGACCGGCGTCGCCGCCAGCACCGGGCGTGGGCGTTGACCGGCTCCGGGGTTGCCGTGGCGATGATCGCATTGACGTCGACGCTGGTCACCGGACCGTACCGGGACGCGCGGGAGCCGACGGCGAACACCGGCCCGTCACTCTGTGCCCAGCCGAACGCGTCTGCCGGCGGGTCCGAGCCGCCGTTCGAGCGGTACGGCACGGCGCACCCGTTCCCGTCGGAGCCGCCGGCCGCCGCCGTGGTCCGACTGACCGTGGCGCTGCGCACCGCCCTGAGCGTCAACCTGCCTCGTGAGCTGACTGTCGATTCGGGGGTGCCCGGGTGTCCGCTGCCGCAGCTGTCGTACGAGCGCACGATAACGGGGTACGTCTACGGGGTGACGGTCAAGCTGTCCAGGGGTGGTGACCAGGGCGATCTGGTCATCGGGATGCGTCCGACCCTCGGGGCGGTTCTTGGATGCCGGGCCGGCCCGTCCGGTAACGACTGTTCGGTCGAGCGGTTCCCGGACGGGACCGAGGCGGCCTCGGGTACCGATGCCGACTCGGCGGGTGCCGGCTCCCTTACCGCGACGGTGCTGCGTCCCGATGGGACAACGGTGGTGGTCAAGCTGGATCAACCCGGTGCGTCCGTGGACCAGCTGTTGCTAACCGAGGATCAGCTGGTGACCATTGGCCGGTGGCCGGGTTTCAACCTGTACCCGTGAGCGACGCGCCTCCCAACCGTCAGCCGTAGTAGCGGCGGAGTTCCCGGGTGAGCACCTTCCCGGTGGCGTTGCGGGGCAGGTACTTCACGAAGATCACGTCCCGGGGCACGCTGAACCGGGCCAGGAAGTGCCTGACGTATTCGCGTACCGCCTCGGGGTCGAGCGTCTCCCCGGGGTGCAGGGCGAGGAACGCGGAGAGGCGCTGGCCGTACTCGGGGTCGGGCACGCCGATCACTGCCGCCTCGCGGACCTGTGGCAGTTGCGCGAGCAGGTCCTCCACCTCGGACGGGAAGACGTTCTCGCCGCCGGAGACGATCATGTCGTCGGCCCGGCCGTCGACGAAGAGCAGACCGTCGGCGGTGAGCCGGCCGAGGTCGCCGGTGTCGAGCAGGCCGTCGCGGGTTTCCCGGTTGGCACCGGAGGTGTAGCCCTCGAAGAGCATCTCGTTGCCGACGAAGATCCGCCCGACCTGTCCGTCCGGCACGGGTTGGCCGTCGTCGTCGAGTATCTGCAGTCTGGTGCCGTGCGGTGGACGACCGGCGGTGGTGGGCGCCTGGCGCAGGTCCCGGGGGTCGGCGATGGAGGCCCAGGAGACCTCGGTGGACCCGTAGAGGTTGTAGATGACGTCTCCGTAGACGTCCATGAACGTGGAGGCCAGCCCGCCGGGCAGGGCGGAGCCGCTGACCGCGACCACGGTGAGAGGCGGGCGCGGGTCCGGCGGGGGCACCTCCAGCAGTCGCTGCAGCATCACCGGTACGGCGAAGAGCGCGTTGCACCGGTGCGCGGTCAGGGCGGCGAGCGTGGCGGTCGGGTCGAAGCGACGGTGCAGCACGATGGTGGCTCGCAGCGCCAGGCAGACCTGGAGGGCGGCGAATCCCCAGGTGTGGAAGATCGGCGCGGCGATCATCACCCGGTCCCGGGCGTGCAGGGGGATGCGGTCGATGATCGACACCAGCGGGCCGAAGCCGCCGGGCGTGGGCCGTCGGGCGCCCTTGGGCGTGCCGGTGGTGCCGGAGGTGAGCACGATGATCCGGCCGTCGCGTTCCGGCGGGTGCAGGTCGCCCGGGAGCGCCCCGGCCACCAGTTCCTCGCGGGCGCGTTCGTCGAGGCGGGTCAGTTCGGCGGGGAGGCCGAGGACGCGCTCGGCGAACTCGTCGTCGTGCACGAGCAGCCGCAGCCGCTGTTCCTCGGTGACGGTGCCCAGTTGAGCGGCGCTGAGCCCGGTGTTGACCAGCACGGCGTCGGCGCCGAGCAGGGTGGCGGCGACGATGGTCTCGATCAGCCCGTGGTGGTTGCGGCAGAGCACGCCGATCCGGTCGCCGGCCTGTACGCCGAGCCCGGCCCGCATCGAGCGGGCCATCCGTTCGGCCCGGTCGAGCAGTTCGTGGTAGGTCAGCTCGACGCCGTCCTCGTCGATGACGGCTGGACGGCCGGGGTCCCGGGCGGCTGCTTGGCGTAGCTCGCCTGCCAGGCTCCACCCCCACGTCCGCAACGCGTTGAGCTGCGAGGCGACCCGGATCGGGCTGCCGGGGGTGAGCAGCCCACGACGGGTCAGCGTGGCGACGATGAACGGCAGGTCCATGCCGCAGACCTCCTTGGGGTGGTACGCGGACGGGGCAGCGGCTACCCCGTCCATCAGGGCTTCTTTCTTTGATCATGCACTGGGCGCGGCTGAGGGCCCAGTTGGCGTCGGCGTGGGGTGACGAAGACGGCACAGATCGTGGAATCCGGGCCGCGTCGGCCCGACCGCCCCGCGGGCGGGCGGGCCGACGGCGGTCAGCGGATCTGCATCCCGGAGATGGCCCGGGAGATGACCAGTCGTTGGATTTCCGACGTGCCCTCGAAGATGGTGTAGATCTTGGCGTCCCGGTACCAGCGCTCGACCGGGTGGTCACGCAGGAAGCCGGCCCCGCCGAGCAGTTGCACCGCCTTCTCGGTGACCGAGACCGCCACCTCGCCGGCCTTGAGCTTGGACATCGAGCCCTCGCCGGCGGTGAACGGGCGGTTGTTGCGGCCCATCCAGGAGGCCCGCCAGACCAGCAACCGCGCCGCGTCGATCTCCATCCGCATGTCGGCCAGCGCGAACGCGACCGCCTGGTTCTCGATGATCGGGCGTCCGAACTGGACCCGGTCCTTCGCGTAGTCCAGCGCGTACTCGTAGGCGGCGCGGGCCACGCCGAGCGCCTGGGCGCCGACGGTGGGTCGGGACAACTCGAAGGTGCGCATCGCGGCCTGTCCGCTGGCCCGTTGCCCGGAGCGGGCGCGCGCCAACCGTTCGTCGAGGGCGTCCTTGCCGCCGAGCAGGCAGCGGCCGGGGACGCGTACCCTGTCGAGGAAGACGTCGGCGGTGTGGGACGCGCGGAGGCCGAGTTTGCGCAGCTTACGGGTGGCGGCCAGGCCGGGGGTGCCGGGCGGTACGACGAACGCCGCCTGGCCGCGCGAGCCGAGCGTGGGGTCCACCGAGGCGGTGACCACGTGCACGCCGGCGATGCCGCCGTTGGTGGCGTACGCCTTCTGGCCGGTGAGCACCCACTCGTCGGTGGCCTCGTCGTAGACGGCCCGGGTGCGCATCGCGCCGACGTCGGAGCCGGCCTCCGGCTCGCTGGTGCAGAACGCGGCGACGGCCGGCGAGTCGACGTCGCCGAAGCACTGCGGCACCCACTCGACCATCTGGTCGGGGGTGCCGGCGCCGTAGATGGCGGCGACGGCGAGGGAGGTGCCGAAGATGCTCAGCCCGATGCCGGCGTCACCCCAGAAGAGTTCCTCGCTGGCGATGGGTAGGGAGAGCCCGGTCGGGTCGGCCCAGCAGGTGGCGAGGAACTCGAAGCCGTAGAGGCCGACCTTGGCGGCTTCCTGGATCACCGGCCACGGGGTGTCCTCGCGTTCGTCCCACTCGGCGGCGGCTGGGCGCACGACCTCGGCGGCGAAGCCGTGCACCCAGTCGCGTAGATCCCGCTGTTCCTCGTTCAGGTCGAGCGAGAACTCAGCCATGTCAGGCCTTGGGGATGTCGAACAGGTTGGCGATGTTGGCGGCGAGGCCGAGGTCGCCCTTCGCCTTCAGCTTGCCGGTCATGAACATCATCACCGGGTTGGCGCCACCGGAGACGATCTTCAAAAACTCGACCGGGCCCATGGTGAGGCTCAGCTTCGGGTCGTGCTGCGGGGTCTCGTTGACGACGCAGGTGCCGTCGGCGATGACCACCTCGTAGGTGTCGCTGCCGCCGTCGGGCCGCCCGGTGATGATCCAGTGGATGACCGCGTTGGTGGAACCGGCCCGGTCGGCGCGGAACAGCGACGGCATCCGACCGAACACCTCGCCGAGGACCTTGTCCCGCATGTCACCGGACATCACCTGGGCGATCTTGTCGTCCGGGGTGGACTTGACCAGCTGGGCGAACTCCTTGGGGCCGACGTTGGCGAAGGTGGCCGGGTCGAAGTCAGTCATCAGGTGCGCCTTCCGAAGATTTGGCTACTCGCGCGTAACCCTACGCACGAGTAGGTATGCTCGCAAGGTGTCCACCGTTCCCGCCTTCAAGCGCCTGCCACGCGCCGTCCGCGAGCAGCAGATGCTCGACGCGGCCGTCAAGGTCTTCTCCCGACGCGGCTTCCACGCCGCCAGCATGGACGAGATCGCGGAGGACGCCGGCATCTCCAAACCCATGGTCTACGCGTACCTGGGCACCAAGGAGGAGCTCTTCGTCGCCTGCCTGCACCGGGAGGGCACCCGGATGATGCAGGCCATCGCCGGGGCGGCGGCCCCCGACCTGCCAGCCGACGAGCGGCTCTGGCGCGGGCTGAGGGCGTTCTTCGGCTTCGTGGGCGCGCACCGGGACGGCTGGGCGGTGCTCTACCGGCAGGCCCGGGGCGAGCAGCCGTTCGCCGGCGAGCTGGCCACCATGCGGGCCCGGCTGGTCGATGTGGTCGCCGGGATGCTCGACCACGCGCTGCGCGCCGAGGGCCGCGAGATCGCCGCCCTCGACCTGGAGGTCGTCGCGTACGCCCTGGTCGGCGCGACCGAGTCGCTGGCCGACTGGCTCGCGGACCACCCGGACGCCGACCCGGAGAAGACCGCCACCCGGATGATGAACGTGGCCTGGCTCGGTGCCGCCCAACTCCTGCACGGCGTCACCTGGCGTCCGCCGGTCGACTGACGGCCCCGGCGCGGACCGCGTCGCCGCCCGACTCGTCGGCCCGCGCCGCACGCCGCCGACGCCCGCGGAGCCAACGCACCACCTCGACGACCACCGTCACCGTCAGCGCGAGGCCCAGACCGAGCAGGAGTCCACGCAGCGGGTCCTGCTCGAAGGCCAACCCGCCCAGATAGCCGACCAGCGCCGAGTAGAGCCCCCACGACCCTGCGGCGAGCGCGTCGAAGGCCAGAAAGCGTCGCCGGGGATAGTGGACAGCGCCCATGGTGAGGGTGACAGCGGTCCGGCCGCCCGGCACGTAGCGGGCCACGGTGAGGATCAGCCCGCCGCGCGTCGCGATTCCCCGCCGGGCCCGGTCGACCGCGGCCCGGCGTCGACTTCCGGGCGGCAGCCGGTCGAGCAGCCGCGCGCCACCGCCCCGTCCGATCGCGTACGAGACGTGGTCGCCGACCAACGCCCCGGCGGCGGCCACCAGGACCACCGCCGGCAGGTACGGCGCGCCGGAGGCCGCGAAGACTCCAGCGGTGATCACCGCCGTCTCGCTCGGCACCACCGGGAAGAAGCCGTCGAGCACCGCGATCGCGAAGATCGCCAGGTACACCCAGGGCGAGGACATCGTCTCGTGCAGCAGGTCGAGTAGATCCATGATCCTGATGCTGGTGGGAGCGGCGGCTGCCGCCATCGGCCAGTGGTCAACCGGGCCCCACTACTTAGGTCGCATCCGGCCCCGACGGCAGGTAGGGGTCATCCCTCACGCCACCCCGGTCTGACCGCGCGGGACGCCTCGATCCGGCCGCCGAGCCCTAAGCTCGCAGCGTGGCCTCCAGCGCCGTCGCCGTCCGGCGGGCCGTCCAGCGGTACGCCTCGGTGCTGCTCGCCGTCACCGTCGCGGCAGCCGTCTGGGCCAGCTCGACCGGCGACATCGGCGTCCGCTCCCCGCTGCCGGGCGTCGTCGCGTTCGTCCTCGCGGTCGCCTCGGGTTGGGCCGCCGGCATGATCCGGACGCGCCGCTGGCCGTTGTTCCTGGTCGCGGCGGTCGGCTGGCTGGTGCTCGCCGCCGCTGCGGCCGGGGTGGTCGCCTCGTACCAGGCGGGCCTGCGGCTGCGCGGTCGACGGCTCGCCGGCTACCTCGCCGGTGCGGCGGTGGTGCTCGCCGGTGGGGTGCTGGTCGGGCTGGAGGTGGGCGGCACCCGCCGGATCACCACCGCCACCAGCGGCAACGTGCTGATCCTCGCCGCCGGTCTGGTCGGGCTTCCGTTGGTCTTCGGCCTCTGGGTGCGGGCGCGCCGGGACACCCTCGCCGCACTGCGGGACCGGGCCGAGCGGCTGGAACGCGAGCAGGAGGCCCGCGCCGACCAGGCCCGTGCCGAGGAGCGGACCAGGATCGCCCGGGAGATGCACGACGTGGTGGCGCATCGCGTCTCGTTGATGGTGGTGCATGCCGGCGCGCTGGAGGTGACCGCCGTGGACCCGGCGACAGTCGAGGCCGCCGCGCTGATCCGGACCACCGGGCGGCAGGCGCTCACCGACCTGCGTGAGGTGCTGGGCGTGCTGCGACAGGCCGGCCCGGCCGTGCTGCCGGAGCGCGGACTGGACGCGCTGGACGAGTTGATCGGGGAGTCCCGGGCTGCCGGGCTGCGGGTGTCCCGGCAGGACGAGGGTGTGCCGACGGCGCTACCGGCGACCCTGGGGCGTACCGCGTACCGGGTGGTCCGGGAGGCGTTGACGAACGTGCGCAAGCACGCCGCCGACGCCGAGACCGTCGTGGGCCTGCACTACCTGCCCGACGGGCTGGAGGTGCTGGTCCGTAACGGTCCGTCCGAGGGTGGGACGGCGCTGCCCGGTGCCGGCCAGGGGTTGCTCGGGCTGCGTGAGCGGGTGGAG
>NZ_JAGPXZ010000248.1:0-7637 GCF_018070305.1 Micromonospora sp. M51
GGAGAGCAGCTCGAAGCCGAGGCCCTGACGGACGGTGGGCCACCAGCGATCGCCGAAACGCAGCCGCACCGCCCAGCTGACCAACCCGTAGTTGACGACGAACCAGTCCAGCGCGGCGCCGCCGACAACGGCCACGTCGGTCCAGTGCAACCGCCCCCCGGAAAAGATCGTGCCCGACCCGAGTTGGATCACCCCGTACGCGGCGGCGAGGGCGCAGGCGTACTGGCCGACGTTGAACGCCGTACGCCACGCGGCGTGCCGCATCCGCCAACCCGAGACGACCACCCCCACCGCCTGCACCACCACCGCCGGGCCGAGACCCCAGCCGAGCAGGATCGCGAAGGTGAAGCAGGTGGACGGGAACACCGCCGACGTCTGCCGGCGCCCCGGTGGCACGAACGGGCGCGCGTCGCAGACCACGGCGAGCGCGGCCATCGTCCAGAACGCCACCGGCAGCCGGGGCAGGTCGTCGGGGAGCGTCGCGAGTGGAACGGCGGCGGTCAGCGCGGCGACCGCCAGGATGCTGGCGACGAAGGCGGCGAACGGTGCGACCCGTCCCGCAGGAAGCGAGTTGCGTGGGTCGGCGACCTCCACCACACCTCCCGACCGACCATTGGCGTGCCGGTGCGCACGCCGTGACCCAATGAAACGCCCTCGGCCCCCAGTTTCCCGGTATGACAGTCACGAATCGGTCGTAGTCGTAATTAAGTTGGTATACGCGGCCAGTCGCCGTCGCCAGCCGTCGGCGGGGTCAACCGCCCAGCTGAGCGACGTCCCGCGCGGCGTCCGGGCCCGCGTCCAGCAGGAGCCGGAACCCGTCCTCGTCGAGCACCGGCACCTTGAGGCTGGCGGCCTTGTCGGCCTTCGAGCCGGGGTTGTCCCCCACCACCACGAAGCTCGTCTTCTTGGAGACGGACCCGCTGACCTTGCCGCCCCGGCTCTGCACGGCCTCGGCGGCCTGATCGCGCGAGAACCCGGCGAGGGTGCCGGTCACCACCACCGTCAGCCCTTCCAGCGGGCGCGGACCCTCGTCGACCGCCTCCTCGGCCATCCGTACGCCGGCCTCGGCCCACTTGCGGACCACCTCGCGGTGCCAGTCCACCGCGAACCACTCCCGGATGCTGGCCGCGATGGTCGGACCGACCCCGTCGACGGAGGACAACTCCTCCTCCGAGGCCGCGTCGATGGCGTCCATGGAACGGAAGTGCCGGGCGAGCGCCTGGGCCGCCGTCGGGCCGACGTGCCGGATGGAGAGCGCCACCAGCACCCGCCAGAGGTCCCGTTCCCGGGCGACCGCCAGATTGTCCAACAGCTTGGTGGCGTTGCTGCCCAGGCTGCCGTCCTTGTTGACGAAGAACGGCGACCGGGACAGCTGCTCGGCGTCGAGCTGGAACAGGTCGCCCTCGTCGCTGATGATCTCCGCGTCGAGGAGGGCTGCCGCACCCTTGTAGCCGAGCACCTCGATGTCGAACGCGCCCCGGCCGGCGAGGTGGAACACCCGCTCCCGCAACTGCGCCGGGCAGCTGCGGGTGTTGGGGCAGCGGATGTCGACGTCGCCCTCCTTCGACGGCGCGAGCGGGGTGCCGCAGGCGGGGCAACTGGTCGGCATGACGAACGGCCGGGCGTCGACGGGCCGCAGGTCGACCACCGGGCCGAGCACCTCGGGAATCACGTCGCCGGCCTTGCGCAGCACCACCGTGTCGCCGATCAGCACACCCTTGCGCTCCACCTCACGGGCGTTGTGCAGGGTGGCGAGCGCGACTGTGGAACCGGCCACGCGCACCGGCTCGAGCACGGCGAACGGAGTGACCCGGCCGGTGCGCCCCACGTTCACGTCGATGTCGAGCAGCTTGGTGGTGACCTCCTCCGGCGGGTACTTGAAGGCGATCGCCCACCGTGGCGCGCGACTGGTCGAGCCGAGCCGGCCCTGGATGGAGACCGGGTCGACCTTGACCACCACCCCGTCGATCTCGTGCTCGACATCGTGCCGGTGCTCGGCGTAGTAGGCGATGAACTCGGCGACACCGGCCAGGTCGGGGACGACCCGCCACCGGTCGCTGGTGGGCAACCCCCAGGACTTGAGCGCGGCGTACGACTCGGACTGCGCCGTGGGCTGGAAGCCCCGGCGGGCGCCGATGCCGTGCACCACCAGGCGCAGTGGCCGGGTGGCGGTGATCCGTGGATCCTTCTGCCGGAGGCTGCCGGCGGCGGCGTTGCGCGGGTTGGCGAAGGGTGCCTTGCCCTGTTCCACCAGACCCGCGTTGAGATCGGCGAACGCGGCGATCGGGAAGTAGATCTCGCCCCGGACCTCCACCAGCTCGGGAACGTCCGGGAATTCGGCGGACGGGGTGAGCTGGCTGGGCACGTCCCGGATGCTGCGCACGTTGGCGGTGACGTCCTCACCGGTGCGCCCGTCGCCGCGGGTGGCGGCCCGGACCAGTCGACCCTTCTCGTAGGTCAGGTTGATCGCCAACCCGTCGACCTTCAGCTCGCACAGGTAGGGCACCGGGCCGCCCGCGTCCCGTTCGACCCGCTCGGCCCAGGCCGCCAACTCCTCGTCGGCGAAGGCGTTGTCGAGCGACAGCATCCGTTCGGCGTGGGTGACCGGGGTGAAGTCGGTGGAGAACGTGCCGCCCACCCGTTGGGTCGGCGAGTCGGGCGTCCGCAGCGCCGGGAACTGGGCCTCCAGCGCCTCCAGCTCGCGCAACTGCCTGTCGAAGTCGGCGTCGGGGATGGTCGGCGCGTCCAGGACGTAGTAGCGGTACTGGTGCTCGGTCAGCTCCTGGCTGAGGGCGGCATGCCGTTCCCGGGCCTGCGGCGTCGGCTCGGCCCCGGCCGCTGCCTCCTGCGCCGCGCTGACCTGCTGACCGATCTGCTCCTCGGACACACCGCCACCTTCGGACACGCCTGCGACCTCCCTGATCACGCTACTCCGGCACGGTATCGGGCCGGTGAGACAATCCGTCGCCCGCCCGCGCCGGGAGCGACGTCGCCCTCAGCCGGGATGCCCGGTGGGTGTCGACGAACCGCCCGACCACCCACCACCAGATGATCAGGTGAGGCGCGGGGTGATCGGGCAGCCGCGGTGTGGTTGGCGGGCGGCACGGGCCACGACGTGCAAGGATCGCCGGACGGTGCGACCGGCGGGTCGCCGGGAGGCGGAGGTACGGATGCCCGAGGCACTGCTCTGGGCGGTGGCGATCCTGCTGGCGGTGGCCGCCGGCTGGGCGTGGAACAGTTGGCGGCACCGGGTGACCAACCGACGTCCGGGCACCCGGCCGGGTCGGGCCAGCACCGGCGGGCGTCGTCCCAGCCCGCCACGCCCCCGGGGCGGCGAGCGCCCGTCCACCCCGTCCCGCCGCCGCGACGCCGACCGGCACGACGACACCCCCGCGCCCGGTGAGATCTGGTGGGCCGACGTGCCGTACGCCGACGGCAGCGGGTCGAAGGTACGCCCGTGCCTGGTGCTGCGCGCGGACTCCAAGGGCGCCGACGTCCTGAAGATCACCAGCCAGGACAAGAGCGACCGGGACGACCACGTCCGGATTCCCACCCGGGACTGGGACCCCGGCGCGGAGCACGACAGCTACCTCAGCCTCACCGAGCCGATCCGACTCAACGCGGCCGCCTTCGCCGACCACGCCGGCCGCTGCGACGCCGACCTCTGGCGGAAGGTGCGCAGCCTGCGCCACCTGCCCACCACCTGACGCCTCTCGACCGCCCCTGCGGCGCGGCCGCCGGCCATGATCGACTCGGGTTCCTGAAAGTCGCGGTGTCCCGAGGCCCCGGATGCCCCGGTTTTCAGAATCCCGAGTCGATCAAGCCGATGAACCACGCCAGGCAGACCAGACCGAGACCCAGACCAGGCCAGACCGAGACCCAGACCAGGCCAGACCGAGGCCAGGCAGGCCAGACCGAGGCCAGGCAGGCCAGACCGAGGCCCAGACCAAGCCAGGCCGAGGCCCAGACCAGGCCGAGGCCGAGTGGGGTCAGTCCCAGGCTGCGCCCAGGGTGGCGAGCTGGTCCGCGTACTCGATGCGGTCGGCCCACTCGCGCGGCCACGCGCTCATGCCGACGGCCGCGCCCAGGAAGGCGCCGGCGAGGGCGGCGATCGAGTCGGAGTCGCCGGCGGTGGTCGCCCCCCGGGCCAGCGCCGAAACCGGATCGTCGGCGTGCCGTACGGCGCAGAGCAGCGCGGTTGCCAGCGCCTCCTCGGCCACCCAGCCCTCGCCGGTGGCCCGACACGGGTCGGCGCCGTCGTCCGGCTCGGCCAGGGCGGTGGTCAGTCGGCGCAGCACTGCCAGGCAGTCGTCCCAGCCCTGGGCGATGAACTCCTCAGGAGTGTCGGAACCAGCGCGCTGCCAGAGGTCTCCCAGCCACCGCTCCCGGTAGACCAGGCGCTGCGACAGCGCCCGCTCGGTGAGCACCGCGGGAAGCTCGGTCAGCGGTACGCCGGTACGCAGCGCGAAGACCGCGTACGCGGTGAGTTCGCTGGCGGCCAGCCCGGTCGGGTGGCCGTGGGTCAGCCCCGCCTGCAACTGGGCCAACCCGGCGAGCGTGTCGAGGTCCGTGTCGAGCAACCCGACCGGGGTGACCCGCATGTTGGCCCCGCAACCCTTCGAACCGACAACTGTCGCCTCCTGCCAGCGCGTCCCACGGCTCAGTTCGGCGCAGGCGCGCAGGCAGGTCATGCCCGGGGCACGGTTGTTGTCCGGGCTGACCGCCCAGGTCAGGAAGCGCCGCCGCAGCAGTGGCTGCACCGCCTCCGGCGTGAACGACGGCGTCTCGTGCAGCGTCCAACCCACCGCCAGCGCCATCTGGGTGTCGTCGGTGACCAGCGCCGGCGTGCCGGACAGCTCACGCGGGCCGGCCGGGCCGTACCGGCGCTGGATCTCGGCGACGGTCAGGAACTCGGTCGGCTTGCCCAACGCGTCACCGTAGGCGAGGCCGAACAGGGAGCCGGAGGCGCGCAGCGCGGAGGTGTGGATCACGGCGGCCATCATGCCCGGCCGCCGCAACCCACCGCGGGCTCAGTCCCAGCAGAGGCAGAACGGGTGGCCGACCGGGTCGGCGTAGACCCGGAACCCCTCGCCCTCACCCGGCAGCCGTCGGGCCCCGAGCGCCAGCGCCGCCTTCTCGGCGGCCTCGATGTCGTCCACCGTCACGTCGAGGTGGAACTGTTGTGGGCGCTCCGGGTCCGGCCAGGCCGGCGGCCGCAGGTTGAGCGCCTGCTGGAAGGCGAGACGTGGCTGGTGACCGGGCGGACCGCCCAGCACCACCCAGTCGTCTTCGGCGTCACCCTCGGCGAAGGGGATGCCGAGCAGCTCGGAGTAGAACGTCGCCAACGCCCGCGGATCCGGGCAGTCGAGCACCACTGAACGCAGCTGTCCAATCATGACCGTCATCCTGCCCAGCCGGTACGACAGGAAACCTCAGGCTTCGGCGAGGCGCCGGCCGGCGTCCCGGCACGCGGCGAGCACGGCCCGGGCGTACTGCGGGGTCGCGCCGGCGAGGCCACAGGCCGGGGTGACCACCACCTGCGCGGCGAGTTGCCGACGGGGAAAACCGAGGCGGTCCCAGAGTTGGCGTACCCGGTCGGCGATCTGGGCGGAGGTCGGCGCGCCACCGGCCGACGGCGGCCGGGTCGGCGCGGCCCCGGCCAGCAACCCGAGGCCTGCGTCGAGTGCCTCGCCCAGCGGGTCGAGGTCGGTGACCAGGTCCAGGTCGAGGGCGACAGCGACGGCACCGGTCGAGCGGATCAGCTCCAACGGCACGTCCGGGGCGCAGCAGTGCACCAGCGTCGGCACGCCGACCGCCTCGACGACGGTGCGCAGCAGGGCGGCGGCGTCCACCGACTCGACCGCCCGGTACGCGCCCAACCCACTCTCGGTCGGCACCCGGCCGGCCAGCACGGTCGGCAGTGACGGTTCGTCCAGTTGCAGCAGCACCGACGCCTGGGGCAGCCGGCGGGCGACCGCCGCGACGTGCGCGCGCAGCCCCTCGGCGAGGGAGCCGGTGAGATCGCGGACCGCGCCGGGATCGCGCAACAGCCGGCCACCGATCGGCAGCTCCAGGGAGGCGGCCAGCGTGAGCGGGCCGGCGGCCTGCACCTTGAGCGGCCCGGCGTACCCCTCGGCCTGCTCGGCGAGCTGGTCCAGGTCACGTTCCATCAGGTCACGGGCCCGGCGCAGGTCGCGGCCCGGGCGTGGGGCGACCCGCCACCGCCCCGCGTACACCTCGACGGGCAGCTCGACGAGCAGCCCGGCGGACCGGCCGATCATGTCCGCTCCGGGGCCACGGGCCGGCAACTCGGGCAGGTGGGGCAGCTCGGGAAGCTCACCGAGGACCACCCGCTGAGCCTCGCCGATGTCGGTGCCGGGCAGCGAACCAATTCCGGTTGCCGCGCCGGCCGGCCATTGCCACGCCTGATCTGTCACGGGCGAAGGCTATCCCGCGAACACCCAGGCCGTGCGGTCAGCCGGTGATGGTCGCGGAGCCGAGGACCACGTCGCCGGCCGGGTCCGGCCGGTACGCCACCACGGCCTGACCGGCGGCGACGCCGCGTACCGGTCGGCGCAGCTCGGCGTGCAGCCGGTCACCGTCGAGGGCAACGGTCGCCGGCACCACGTCGCCGTGCGCGCGCACCTGCACCTCGCCCTCGACCGGCGCGTCCGGACGCGCGCCGCCGGTGCAGACCGGACGGACGGCGTGCACGTCGGACACCTCCAGCGCCTCGGCCGGCCCGACCGTCACCGTGTTGGTCTTCGGGGTGATGGAGAGCACGTAGCGCGGTCGGCCATCCGGGGCGGGCCGGTCCAGGTGCAGCCCGCGACGCTGCCCCACCGTGTACGCGTACGCGCCGCTGTGGCTGCCGACGACAGCGCCGGTGGTGGCGTCCACCACGTCGCCGGGCGCCTCACCGAGGCGACCGGCCAGGAAGCCGCGGGTGTCCCCGTCGGCGATGAAGCAGATGTCGTGCGAGTCCGGCTTGTCGGCCACCGCCAGGCCACGCTCGGCGGCCTCCGCGCGGACCTGCGCCTTGGTCGAGTCACCGAGCGGGAAGATCGACCGGTCGAGCTGCTCGCGGGTGAGCACGGCGAGCACGTACGACTGGTCCTTGGCCAGGTCGACGCTGCGTCGCAGCAACCCGTCCGCACCGAGGCGGGCGTGGTGCCCGGTCACCACCGCGTCGAAGCCCAGGGCCACCGCCCGGTCCAGCACCGCCGCGAACTTGATCTTCTCGTTGCACCGCAGGCAGGGGTTCGGGGTACGACCGGCGGCGTACTCGGCGACGAAGTCGTCGACCACGTCCTCGTGGAAGCGGTCGGCCATGTCCCACACGTAGAACGGGATACCGATCACGTCGGCCGCCCGTCGGGCGTCCCGGGAATCCTCCAGGGTGCAGCAGCCGCGCGCCCCGGTCCGATAGGTCTGTGGGTTGCGGGCCAGCGCCAGGTGCACGCCGGTCACGTCGTGCCCGGCCGCCACCGCCCGCGCCGCCGCCACGGCCGAGTCAACCCCACCCGACATCGCCGCCAGAACCCTCACCGACGCACTCCCTTTCCCGTCCCCACCCGTTCCCCCACGACAACCCAATCCACCACCCCCGAAAACCCCACCCCCCCCCCCCCCCCCCC